>CANCPA010000098.1 GCA_947379895.1 Chitinophagaceae bacterium
AAATGAGATAGAAACAATTTTGGGAGATCATCTAAAAATAGTTAAAAACAATAGATTGACTTACGCCTCTCAGGGATTAAGCAATGCAAAGCATATTGGAAAAACAAATGCTCCATTACAAGCAGTATCTGACAGTATTTCAGCAAGATATTTTAGCCGTTCTTCCTCAAAAACAGAAACTACGTATAATATCGCAATTGGTGGTAATATTATCTTGAAAGGAGTTAAAACAGGAAAGTATCTTACCAATCAATATAAAAGTATCTTGTCTATTTTAAATGTAGGTGGAAACTTAAACGATACCTTAAAGGCTAACCCAGGAAGTGGAGTACTGATTCCTAATTCGTGGACAAATATAGTAGTAACCAATTTGAGTGATACTGAAGAAGGAATTTTTACTGTGTTTATGAGTTAGTGGTTAGTTAAAAATAAAGATTAAGATTTAATTTTGGGGCATTAAGGCTTCTCTTTTTATTAAGAGAGGCTTTTTTTTAGAGATGAGTGATGAATTTGTTTTTAGTTTTAGAGAGTATATAAACTGCACTTAGTTTCTATGAAACTAAGTGTAACTTCAATCGAACTATACTTAACTTCTATTAGAAGTACGCTTAACTACTATTGGGAAATACTAACTTCTAGTGTAACAACGTTCAACTTCAATCGAGCTATGCTTAACTACTATTGGGAAATGCTAACTTCTAGTGTATCTACATTCAACTTCAGTCGATCTACGCTTAACTACTATTGGAAAATACTAACTTCTATTGTAACTACATTCAACTTCAATCTAACTACGTTGAACTACTATTGGAAAATGCTAACTTCTAGTGCAATTACGTTCAACTTCAATCTATCTACGTTCAACTTCTATTGGGAAATATTAACTTCTATTGTAACTACGTTCAACTTCAATCTAACTACGTTCAACTTCTATTAGTGTTACGCTTAACTTTATTTGGTTAATGCTAAACTTCTATTCGACTACGGCTAGGATGAGTTTAGGTACGCCCAACTTCTACTTATACAACGCCTAACTTCTATATGAGGTACTGATTTAAAACGTATGCTGAGTTTTCGCCAACAAGACTCAAAGGCTCAAAGTGGCACAAAAGGAAGGGAGAAGAAAAAAGTAACTCTTAGTGCTTCTTTCTGCTTTTGTGTCTTTATGGCAAAAAAATATCTCCAGAAATGTGATTTCATCATAGCATACATTGCAAATCACTACCACAAATTTATAATAGCTTATTAAACTAAAACCTCCCGAAAATTTGAAACTTCCGGGAGGTTAATAGAAGACTATTAATGATCAAAATGCTCTACTCTGTCCTATTCCTTTATAAAATTCACAGCGTTTACTTTCCCATCTGAAGTAATCATTCTCAAATGATAGACACCCGAAGTAAGATTGCCCACCTTAATAGCAGGATTAGTCGCATCATGTAATGAAATAAATTTGATTACCTTACCGAAATTATCTATCACTTGTATCTTATCGATATGATGACCCTTTACAACGATTGACTCTTTAGCAGGATTCGGGTAAACAGTCATCGTATTGGCGACGATCACATTTTCCGAAATCTCCCCTCCTACTTTTCTGATACCTACTGTATTGTAATTACCATCGAAGGCATTGATTGCCGTAATATCTGAAGTCAGGCTGATTACTTCATTGATTAGATTCCTTCTCTTATTAAACACTAACTCAAATAGGACAGCACTATCAGGCAATGTCCTCGCCTCGCTTGATGGATCTACCCATAAGAAAGGCAATTTGCCATCAGTTGAATAGTCTGTATTGTAATCAACATTTAAGTGATTATTCTCTACTGATTTCAACTCTAAGGCATCGCTATTGAAGTTCAAAGTATATTGCATACCCATAATATTCTTGAAATTCTTGACTCTGATAGGTATATGAACTTCAGTGGTGGTACTATTTACAACAATATTATCATTGAATAATTCAATAGGTGTGGCCTTGCTATCGATACCTAACACAGCAGCATTCCAATCATAGTTTACATCGCCGAGTTTTACACCGATAAAATTCTTTGCAACTTGATTAGACGTAATATTTGAAATGCTAATACTGTCATAATAAGGGAAAGGCTTAGTAGGAACAGGGAATTTATAACCACTATCTACAAATGCCCACAGTTTATTTCCTGTAAACTTAGTGATTCGCTTTAAGACTATTGACTTTATCAAGGCAATGTCAGTACCATTGACAGCACCGTCACTATTCACATCTGCTGCTATCAACTTATATGGAGAGTTCAAAATTACTTTCTTCAAGATATGACTTTGAATCAAACTGATATCAGTACCATTTATTCCATTAGCAACTGTCTTATCATTATTCTTTGAAGGCATGATAATATTGTTACTATTAACCGTTGAAGAGATGCTATAATTGCCGCTTGCATCGGAGGTTGTCGTTTGCGTACCATTTACTGCTATAGAAACCGAAGGAATACTAGTTCCTAAAGGATTTTTCACAGTTCCCGAAACTGTATAATTGGTAATAGTTGTAACTGTCAATACTAGCGTTGCCGCACTATCGCAACCAACAGCATTCGTCAGATGTACAGTATAGGTTCCTGCAACAGCGTAATTAGTTCCATTAAATAAATATAAGTTACCTAGATTGATTGTTGCATTTGTAGTACTTGCACTTGTAGTCTTAACTGTCAATATTAATGTCGCTGCACTATCGCAACCAACTGCATTTGTCAGGTGTGCAACGTAGCTACCTGCCTGTGTGTAGATAGTTCCATTGAAAGTATAAGAACCGCCTGAACAAATACTTGCATTCGTAATGCTTGAAGAATTTGATTTAACTACTAAATTTAAAGTAGCTGCACTATCGCAACCAACTGCATTTGTCAGGTGTGCAACGTAGCTACCTGCCTGTGTGTAGGTAGTTCCATTAAATGTATATGCCCCCCCTGCACAGATACTTGCACTCGTAATGCTTGAAGAATTTGATTTAACTACTAAATTTAAAGTAGCTGCACTATCGCATCCTATCGAATTATTCAAATGAACAACATAGGTACCTGATACAGTATAAATATTGCCATTAAAATTGTAAGGAAATCCCTGACAAGTACTAGCATTCGTAATACTAGTGGCATTAGTTTTAACAGTAAGATTTAAGGTTGCAATACTATCACATCCTGTTGCATTCGTTAAATGAACATTATATGTACCTGCTTTTGTATATGTCGACCCATTGAATGTGTAACTACTTCCCGAACAAACACTCGCGTTTGTTATTGAAGTAGTTGCTTCACAATAGGTGAAACCTGCTAAACTTGCAGAAACTCCGTTATTTAAAATGCTCACTACACCACTAGCTCCACTACCCACAATAGCAGTTATCGTACTATCATTTACAACAACAAAAGAAACAGCTAGAGTCCCTCCAAAACTAACTGCACTCACTCCTGTAAAAGCAAATCCTTTAATAGTAACAGTTGTACCTGAAGTGGCGATTTTTGGAGAAAAAGAAGTTACTATTGGGGCAGGAGAACTAAAAACAAATCCTGCAAATGACGCACTACCTGTTGATGTTGTCACCGTAATGTTTCCAGAAGCTCCTTTACCTACTGTAGCAATAATAGCAGTTGAAGAAACGACTGTAAATGAAGTAGCCGCAACACCTCCAAAGCTTACGCCAGTAACATTTGTAAAATTACTTCCACTTATTATCACTGCTCCTCCCAAAGAGGCGGCATTAGGTGTAAATGAAGTAATGACAGGTTCGCCAATCTGATTTCTAAATATTGAAACAGTATTCACAGATGAACTTGCCGAAACTATATCAGGTTTACCATCTCCATCTAAGTCTCCAGAAAAAATATTAAATGCACCCGCACTTGATGTATAGTTAACAGGAGTTTCGAAGGAGATAGCCCCCAAATTACTACTATTTCTAAACAACGAAACAGAAGAGAATGTAGTAGCAAATCCACTCACTGTTGCAATATCAACTTTCCCATCTCCATCCATATCTGTCAAACATAAATAGCTAGGCAAAGCGCCACTTTGAGAAGCATAATCAACTTTTGATGCAAAAGAGAGACTTCCAATGGAACTATTATTTTTTAATACAGACAATGTTCCGGCAGGTTCATTTGTAGTAACTAAATCTAATTTCCCATCCCCATCCAAATCGCCAATTGCAGTACTATAAGCTCCATTTCCTGTAGTAAAATCTCTGTAGGCAGCAAAAGAAAGATTTCCATTACCCGAACTTGTATTTCGAAGTACAGACACGGTATATGGAGAGTTATTTGTAGCAATGATATCTAATTTTCCATCACCGTCCATATCTCCTATTGCTACTCCCACTACATATCCACTAACCGTATAATCAATTTTATTTGTAAAAGACAAGTTGCCAACTGTGCTTGTATTAAGATAAACAGAAATGGTATGACTCGATGAGTTACAAACGGCAAGGTCGGGCTTACCATCTCCATTTAAATCTCCAACAGCAACACTGTATGGGCTTGAACCTGTGGCATAGTCAATTTCTGATGCCATAGAAATATTACCTACTGTACTTGTATTTCTGAATACCCCTACTTTATTACCATTATGACTAACAATTACAAGATCAGGTTTCCCATCGCCATCAAGATCTGTAGCGCATCCTCCTAACGGGAAGGTACTCGTACTAATATCCACTTTAGAGGCAAATGATATATTTTTTACCCCAACACTAGTATTTCTCAATATTGAAATGGTATTGCCATTTTGATTGGTTGCGATGATGTCCAACTTACCATCTCCGTCGATATCTGAGATGGTAACTGATTCAGGTGCTGAACCAACTGCACTGTCAATTTTAGCAGAAAATGAGCTTACAGTAAAGGCAGTACCTCCTCCTGTAAATGTTACACTGAAAGGCTTTGAAGAAGCTGCAATCAAATTATTGACTGTAACTGTAATTGGGAGATATGTTGCACCTGCAGGTACCGTTACTGTCAATAAAGTCGTAGTAGCAGCCGTAACTACAGCTTTTACTGAACCAAACCAAACAATATTATTTGCAGCTATAGAGCTAAAATTAGTTCCTGTGATAGTAACGGTTGTTCCAATAGCCCCTGAAGTTGGTGAGAAAGAGGTAATTGTTGGTATAGGAACAACTAAAGTGAAACCTGCTAAAGAAGTAGTATTCGTTGATGTAGTTACGGTAACAACTCCTGATGCACCATTACCAACAGTAGCTACAATTGCAGAGGATGATATTACAGTAAATGAAGTAGCCGCAACACCACCAAAGCTTACGCCTGTAACATTTGTAAAATTATTACCACTAATAATAACTGATGTACCCGCTATAGCAGATGTAGGTGTAAATGATGTTATAGCAGGATTGCCTACTTGATTTTTCAAAATAGACACGGCATTTGCACTAGCAGCAGTGGCAATTATTTCGGGTTTACCATCTCCATCTAAATCTGCGGTTTTTACATCATTGGGGTTAGCAGAAGTTGCATAATTAACAGATGCGTCAAAAGAAATGCTACCTACAGAACTATTATTTCTGAATACAGAAACAACATTTGCAGAGGCAAGGTCAGCAACACTAATATCAGGCTTACCATCCCCATCTAAATCAGCTATTGAAACTGCAATTGGAACGGTTCCTGCACCTGTCTGAAAATCTAAAGGACTATTAAATGTTATATTGCCAACGGTACTAGTATTTTTTAATATTGAGATGCTTGTTGCTGCACTATTTCCAACAACAATATCAATTTTTCCATCTCCATCAAGATCTCCAATTGATACACAACGAGGCGCATGTCCTATTGCCTGTGTAACAACATTTGCAAAAGACAAATTACCATTTGTACTTGTGTTTCTAGATATTGAAACAGTTGCATCGGAATAATTAGATGACACAATATCCGTTTTTCCATCTCCATCTATATCCCCTACAGCCACAACATAAATTCCAGTATTTCCATTCCCAACATTATAATCAACTTTTGCTGCGAAAGAAATTGTAGTAGAAGTACTTGTGTTCAAAAAAACAGAAACAGTACGATTAGAAGCATTTCCAACAACAATATCAGGTTTCCCATCTCCATCAATATCCCCTACTGCCACCCAATTAGGTGAACTTGACGTTGTATAATCTATTTCTGATGACAATGTCATGTTACTAGCGGCACTATTATTTTTAAATATGCCTAATACATTGGAATTATAGTTTACAAAAGCTATATCCATTTTACCATCCCCGTCAAAGTCAGCCACTGCCACTCCGCTAGGACTATAATTAGTTATAAAATCAACTTTTGAAGAGAATGAAACACTACCAACAGTGCTAATATTTCTGATTATGGATAAGGTATTAGATGTACCATTGGAAGTAACCATATCTATTTTCCCATCACCATCTATATCGCTTACAGCAATAGTATTCGGCCCCGTTCCTGTAGCAAAATCAATTTTACTGCTAAATGTATTGTTTGTAAAAGCATTGCCGCCTCCAGCAAAAGTGACACTAAAAGATTTTGCTGAGAAAGCAGTTAAATTATTCGTAGTTACGGTAATCGGTTGATACGTTGCTCCAATTGGTACAATAACCGATACAGAAGTGGAAGTAGAAGCACTTACAATTGCCTTCACAGCCCCAAAATAAACAATATTATTGGCAGGTATACTGCTGAAATTAGTTCCTGTAATAGTTACAGTAGTACCTATTGCACCTGAAGTGGGCGAGAAACTTGAAATTGTTGGCACAGGAACAGAGAAAACAAATCCTGCAATTGAAGCAGAACCTGAATTGGTAGTGACAATAATATTCCCTGAAGCGCCTGTACTAACAGTAGCTACAATAGCATTAGAAGATACTACAGTAAAAGAAGAAGCGGCAACTCCACCAAAACTTATACCTGTTACATTTGTAAAATTGCTTCCACTGATAATAACGGAAGTACCCGCTGCTGCGGAAGTTGGCGTAAATGAAGTGATAACAGGTGAGCCAATTTGGTTTCGCAAAACAGAAAAAGAACTACTACTTGTATTGTCATTTGTAGATAAAATATCAGCATTTCCATCTGCATCCATATCAGCTACAAGGAGAGAGTTTGGATTGATTCCAACTCCAAAATTGACAGCATTAGAAAATGATACGGAGCCTAAGTTGCTGTTATTTTTAAATACACTGACTGCATTTGCAGTCGATCCGTTTGCAGCAACCACATCTATTTTACCATCTCCATCCACATCTCCCAAAGCTACATCTAGTGTAAAACCTCCTGTCAAGGCAGGGGCATCGAATCTTGAAGCAAAAGATACGCTTCCAATATTACTTGTGTTCCTTAACACAGAAATAGAATAACCAGTTGCCCCATAAGCATTACTTGTCACTACGTCTAGTTTTCCGTCCCCATCAATGTCACCAATAGAAATTCCTCTTGGTGCTGTTGCTGCAGAAATATCAATTTTTGATGCAAATGAGACATTCCCAATAATACTTCTATTCAAAAAAACCGAAATACTATTACTACCCTGATTAGAAGAAACTACATCTTGCTTTCCATCTCCATCTATGTCACCTAAAGCTATTTTCCAAGGTGCTGAACCCGATGTAATATCTACTTTAGCTGCAAATGAAATATTTCCAACAGTACTTGTATTTAGAAATATTGAAATTGTATTACTAGCAGAATTTGATACTAATATATCGGGTTTTCCATCTCCGTCTATATCGCTTACAACAATTGATGACGGCGTAGCCCCTGTTCCAAAATTTATGGCAGCTGTAAATGCAAGATTACCAATAGAGCTAACATTTCTATAAATTCCTAAATTTGAATATGTCGAACTAGCAACTAGCATTTCAGGTTTTCCATCACCATCTAAATCATGAACATCAATACACATTGGATTTGCACTTACACTTAAATTGATTTTTGATGCAAATGAAATACTGCCAGATTGTGTACTTATATTTCGAAAAATAGAAACTGAACTGTTCGTTTCGTTTGTTACTAATACATCTATCTTTCCATCTCCATCAATGTCAGAAACGGCAGGATTAATAGTTGAATATCCTATTGCAAAATTCTGATTAGCTTGAAATGAAGAGGATGTAAATGAACTTCCACCTCCTGTAAAAGTTACAATAAAAGGCTTTGCCGAAAATGCTGTGAGATTATTATTAGTTACAGTAATGGGTTGATAAGTAGCTCCCGTGGGAACTGTTACCGTTAATGAAGAAGCGGTTGCAGCAGTTACAGTTGCTCGTACAGCCCCAAAATAGACAATATTGTTAGTAGGTGTAGTATTGAAATTAGTACCGATAATTGTGACCGTTGTTCCGACAACACCTGATGAAGGCGAGAATGAAGAAATTGTAGGAGGAGGGGCAATAAAAGTAAACCCACTAAGAGAACCTGTACCTGCCGAAGTGATAACCGAAATATTACCCGTAGCACCTGCTCCGACATAAGCTACTATGGCAGATGTGGAGATAACCAAATAATTAGACGCAGCTACTCCTCCAAAATTGACTGCCGTTACATTCGTAAAATTACTTCCACTAATAATAACAGTGGCTCCTGTAGCAGCAGAAGTAGGGGTAAAAGCTGAAATAGTGGGTGATTGAGCATAAAGAATAGTGGAAAGACTAAAAACAATTGCTATGATTACTGCTAAGGAACGAACAAAATGATGTTTCATATTTAGAGTTAATTAAAGATTACTAATAAAATTTTATTGAATATATGTTTCCATAAAATTGCTTGACGTTTACAAATAAAAGAAATAATAAATAGGATATTTCATAACCTCATAAGGTAATGGAGCCCATATTTCGTATTCAATTTGTGCAATAATAATTTATATTTTGACTTATCACTCCTATTTCAAGTTCTTGATCACATTTAGGACATTCAAGTAACTTTTTCTCAATCGAAATAGGAGAAATAATTACAGCTCCACATTCACAATTAACCACCACAATCTCTTCATCTATCGGAGCTTCCATATATTTTAACACTTTAATAATTGATAGAATAAGCCATTCCCAAACTTTCGCTTAAATGCTGCAATTCACCTATTTCGCCTGTCGAATAAACAAGATTTAGTTGTGAATATAATTTGCGAAAATAATTATACCCATAAAGTAACCATCCTGTACTTTGGGCTTTTATTTTCAAGTCAACTATTTTCTAAAATTTATAAAACAAGAAAATATCCTCATTTAATATTTTGTGTTAAAGTATTTTAGAACTAACCTCAAGTAAATATTGGTGATAACTCTTCATAATGATATTCTTCAAGGGGATTATATGCTGTTCTGAAGTCCTTGCTAATATTCCACGCTTTCATCATAGAACTATCTAATTGGAAAGAAGCAATTTCATGTATTCTTTTTTCGGGTAATTGATCCTCAATCCACTCTTCAGCCAATTCGGGAGTAAGAATTGTAGGCATCCTTTTTTTAACGTTATGAATTTGATTCATGATTGGGTTTGCAGCAGTCGTAACAATAGAAAAGCTGTCCAACATTTCTCCCGTATTAAAATCAACTGTAGGCTGATAAATCCCTGCCATCATGAATAAAGGCGTCTCTAATTCATTTTTCAAAGTAATAAAATAGGGGTATGTGTTTGGCTTCTTTACCCCTTCGGGTTGAAAATGCCTCCATTCATAAAACCCGGAGGAAAGTATCAGGCATCTACGATTTATTGCAGCATCTCTGTACATTTTGCTCTCAAGCAAGCGTTCAGAGGTAGCATTCAGGGTATTAAATTTCTTTCTACTCTCATTAAGTGCCTCTTGACTTTTTATCCAATAAGGAACAAATTCCCAATGCGCCATTTCTAAGTTCCAATCATCATTTCCACTTGCCTTTATGATTGGCCAATTTTTATATTCAAATCCATTCTGCATTTTCCTTTCCAAGTCAATCAAACTCTTTTCTTTTTCCCTCAACCTTACCTTCTTCGACTTCTTTATAAATACACTGTTGTAATTGCACATACCGTTGTTTTAATATTCAAATAAATGAAATAAAAGTGTAGGAAGGAAATTTGAGGAGAGCAGATTCTTAACTAAACGAATAATATTTCAAGTAAATTACACTTAGGTTTCCTTAAAATACTGAGATCAAAGTGAATTATCAAGTGAAATACTTAAACCCAGATTACGCAATAGACACGTTATGAAACTCAGAAATACAAAAAAGACAAGTTTTTATACAGATTTTTTGACTGATGACATAATAAATTACGTTAAAGTCAAACAAATCAAGTAAAAGCTTGTGTTTGAAGTAGTTGTGAATTGTAATAGTGTCCTATTGCGTAATCTGGGTTAAAGTAGCATCATGCTTTCACTGTGACTTTAAAGAGTTTTAGGTGATAGTAATTTTATCACACTCTTACATTTTACTCATCCATCCACCACTTATATAAATGTCATAATCATCCATTGACAAATTATTCTCTAACTACATATAATAATGTTTTTCCTCACTACAATATTTTTTATTGAAGATCCCAAATTTAAATTTACTTTCTTCAATCAACTGTTCATCCTTTGTTACTATCAACAGTAATTTTTTAGGTTAATATAAACAATGAAGTCTGGATTGTGGTTGATTTTTGCAATTTATCTCAATTCCAGTTCGGCTTATTACATATTTCATTTACTTTATTGACTTTTCCTCCTTTATCTGAAGCCAACCTGTTGTCACTAAATACCTTTTAGATCACCACTCTTTTTTTAACATTTATTCCACCCTGTTTGTTTTATTTGCTTAATTCCCCTATTTTTAGGTTTTTGGATATCAAATTAGGTTAGAAATGTGTCTTTTTAATTGAAATGTTTTTTGGGCTAGCTGATTTTTAAAACACATTGCTCACAACCACCATTTAAAGTATTCACCTTCTAAACTTATTTGCTCATTAAAGACTGTTCATGATAGCAACCCGGCAGGCATCGCTTTTTCAAAATTATTTTAGCTCCAACTATTCATATAATGAATTATTGGGAGAAGATGGTAATTTACGACCGCATTGGCAAACTTTTTTTCAGTCTTTTTCTAAACTAGGTGCAGAAGAAATTCAGGATAGAAGGCAGGCTATTTTTAGATTTTTAAAAGAAAATGGTGTTACCTACAATATTTATGGCGATCCTTCAGGTTTAAATCGACCCTGGAATCTTGATATCATTCCCTTTTTAATCAGTAAGCAAGAATGGACCACTATCGAAGCCGGACTTGTACAACGTGCAGAATTATTTAACCTCATATTAAAAGATATTTATGGGTCGCAGCAACTCATAAAAAAAGGCTTGTTACCCATAGAACTCGTTTACAATCATCCGGGATTTCTTCGACAATGTGCGGGTATCAACCAAACAAGTAAGCATCAATTAATATTATATTCTACCGATATCGCTAGGAGTCCTGACGGAAAAATTTGGGTGCTTAACGATCGTACTCAGGCTCCTTCGGGCTCGGGTTATGCATTAGAGAATAGGATGGCAATGGCTCGTATCATGCCTGAACTTTTTGATGGACTTCGAGTAAAGCAATTATCTCCTTATTTCACCGATTTACGAAATGCCCTCACTCATCTTGGTCCACATCACAAGCAACCGAGAATTGTAATTCTAACTCCAGGCCCTAGAAATGAAACCTATTTTGAACATTCTTATTTGTCTACTTTTTTAGGTTACACCCTCGTTCAAGGTGATGACTTGATGGTAAAAGATAATATAGTTTGGTTGAAGACAGTTAGTGGATTAGAACGAGTAGATGTGATTCTTCGCCGGGTAGATGATAATTATTGTGATCCATTAGAACTTAAAGAAGATTCTCAACTTGGTGTCGCGGGTCTTCTGCAAGCAGTAAGAAGTGGCAACGTTAGTATTGCAAATCCCTTGGGCTCCGGTATCTTGGAAAATCCAGGATTATTACCCTTTCTTCCTGCAATTGCAAGATATTATTTCGACAAGCCCTTAATTCTTCCAAATATTGCTTCGTGGTGGTGTGGTCAGCCAAAGGAAATGAAATATGTTTTAGAAAATATTTCAACACTAGTCATTAAAAAAATTTACAGAGACTCTAATATCAGTACTTCTGTAGATGGTGCCACTATTTCTGCAAAGAAGATTCAGGAACTGAAAGAGCAAATTAAAACACATCCTTACATGTATGTAGGTCAGGAACGTGTTGCATTTTCCTCAACGCCTTCTTTGTCCGATAAAAAAGTTGAGCCTAGTAATGCATTGTTTAGAAGTTTCTTAGTGAGTAATAACGATGCATACACGGTTATGAAAGGTGGATTGACGCGAACTTCAAGTGAGTCGTCAAATATGGTTATTTCTAACCAACTTGGCGGATTAAGTAAGGATACCTGGATTATTAGTCCTGAAGAAGAACTAACTTTTAAGCAACAGATTCAGAAATCGCTTGGCATACAATATCAATCTCAAAGTCAATCTGTTTATAATTCATCCCAATTGCAAAGTCAGCAGATGCCATTTGCTGATATCCCTACTGCAAAAAATATATTACCAAGTCACACTGCCGAGAATCTGTTTTGGGTTGGAAGATATGCTGAGCGTTTTTTGGGGAATGCAAGATTTATGCGTGCTGTAATGCAGGCAGTCATTGAGGGTAATAGGTTACAATTTGAATCTGATCTTGAAACAGAGGAGACCCTTTTAATGGCATTAACACATTATACCTTTACTTATCCTGGCTTTATTGGAGACGATGGCAAAGCTAAATTAGCAAATCCTTGGAAGGAGATTGAGGAGATGATGTTTGATGGTACAAAGATTGGAGGCCTTACCTACAATTACGCCCTCTTTAGTAGGGCAGTTAATGCGGTTCGAGATCATTGGAGTACAGATACTTGGCGGGTACTCAGAAGCATGGATGAACTTTGGACAAAGGCTAGCACCACTCATTTGACTCACTTTAAGATGATCGACATGTTAGATGAACTGCTAACTTCGATGGTAGCATTTATTGGCTTAAACAGGGAAAGTATCTCGAGAGAACAGGGTTGGACTCTGCTCGATTCAGGTCGTAAATTAGAATTGAGCCTCTTATTGGTCAATATGCTTAGGGCTACTTTGGTGAATAAACATGAAGATCAAGTGGCTTACAATATTCAAGAGGCAGTTTTAAAAAGCAATGAGTCATTAGTAAACTATAGATATAAGTATAAAGTACACTTACAATTACCCTTAGTATTAGAGTTGATGTTACTAGACGCTAATAATCCTCGCTCGCTGATTTATCAGGTGGTTAGGATAAAAGCATATTTGGAAAGTCTTCCTCACTCAAAGAATAGTGTTGGGAATGCCCCCGAGCATATTCGGCTTATTTCTGAATTATATGGTAAACTTAAGTCTGCTGATAAGGACTTTCTTTCTCAGCCCGATAAGAATGAAGCTACATATGATAATCTAGATCATTTTCTAGCCGACATTTACAATTATCTAGCTTTATTGCCGAATGCTATTTCAAAAATTTATTTCAAACATACGCAACCTCCTAGGCAACTCTTCACTGCCCAGAAGATAGGGTAACTGATTGTTTTCAATCATCAACTAAGAATTATTAATTTCAAAGATGAATTACAAAATTGTTCATAAGACAGAATATATTTATTTCGAGCCAATTAGCTTGTGTCATAATATGGCGAGATTGGTTCCGAGAAGTACGAGTGGACAAATTTGTAGGAAGTCGACTGTTATCATAGATCCAGTTCCTGATGTTATCAATGAATTTGAGGATTTTTTTGGAAACAAAGTCATCTATTTTGCAATACAACGTGAACATAAGTCTTTATTAGTAACTGTATCCTCTGAGATAGAACGACTTGACAATAACAATCTTATTGATATTGAGATTTACGGCAAGATTTCGTGGGAGGAAGCTCGCATGCAACTTTATCAACCTCGCACAGATTATATTGAAGCAAGACAATTTGTACCAGAAACCTCAGTTACAACTTTTGATTCAGGGATTACAGATTATGCATTACAATCATTTACGCCCGGCAGACCTGTCTATGAAGCCACCTACGAATTGATGCAACGTATTTATAAGGACTTTAAGTTCACTCCGGGTTTTACTACTGTTGCAACTCCCATTTCAGAAGTGATGAAACAACGCAAGGGTGTTTGTCAGGATTTTGCGCATGTGGGCATTGCTTGTTTACGATCTATTGGCTTACCAGCAAGATATGTTAGCGGGTATATAGAAACCTTGCCACCGCCCGGAGTAGAGAAGTTAGTAGGTGTAGACGCATCTCATGCATGGTTTTCAATTTTCATTCCTAATATTGGTTGGGTTGATTTTGATCCAACTAATAATACAGTCCCAACACATCAACACATCACAATTGGGTGGGGGAGGGATTACTTTGATATTACACCACTAAAAGGAGTTATCCTTAGTAGCGGACCACATAGGCTTTCTGTATCAGTAGATGTAAGAAGGAGTTAAACGTACTAAGTACTAAGTTTTAAGTATCGAGTTTTACTTTCTACTTTAGATATTTGGAGAAAGTTTATAAGCTTTCATATAAGTTAGCCTAGTAAAATGTATTACCCACAACTTACTACCCACATCTTACAACTTACAACCAATTACTTATTACTTACAACCTATTACTTACAACTTATTACTTACAACTTATTACTTACAACTCCCTTGATAACCTTGTGTTAAAGATTCTCTCTAAATTACAATTATGAAATTATTGTTCAAATCATTATTGATTTGTTGCTTTTTCTTGCAAACACTTCAAGCACAACAACCTGTTGTAAATAATAGTGCAGATATTTATTTGCAGATAAAGAAGTTGAATGTGTTAGGGAGTGTATTATACATAGCAGCCCATCCTGATGATGAGAACAATGGATTATTGCCTTGGTTTGCCAAAGAAAAACTCTATCGAACTGCCTATCTAAGTTTAACACGAGGAGATGGTGGTCAGAATCTGATTGGTAGTGAACAGGGTGTAGAGTTAGGAATGATTCGTACACAGGAGTTATTGGCGGCAAGACGAATTGATGGTAGTGAACAGTATTTTAGTCGTGCTTTCGAATTTGGTTTTTGTAAAAATGCTACAGAAGCATTGAAGATTTGGGGGAAGGATAAAATACTTAGTGACATTGTTTGGATTATCAGGCAATATCAACCCGACATTATCATTACCCGTTTCCCCGGAGATGCACGTGCAGGTCATGGTCATCATGCCGCTTCTTCGCTATTGGCAAATGAAGCTTTTACTGCTGCTGCCGACCCATCAAAGTTTCCCGAACAATTTAATTTTGGTGTCAAACCGTGGCAAGCAAAAAGAATCCTTTGGAATACCTATAGTTTCGGCACCATTAATACGACTGCTGATGACCAACAAAAAATTGATGTGGGAGGATACAATCCCTTACTAGGAAAGAGTTATGGGGAGATTGGTGGCGAAGCAAGAAGTATGCACAAGAGTCAAGGCGAAGGGCGACCTAGAAGAAGAGGTGAATTCATTGAATACTTCAAAACTACAGGAGGGACTGCCTCTCAAAAGGAATTGATGGATGGGATTGATATTAGTTGGAATCGAATTCAGGGTGGTGCTGCAATAGAAGAAAAGATTAAAACATTAATAGATAAATTCAATTTTACAAATCCTGCTGCAAGCGTTCCTGCTTTAGTCAGTATATATCAAGCAATTAAGGCATTACCCGAAAGCATTTGGCGTAATAAGAAATTGGGAGAAGTACAGGAATTAATAGAATCTTGTAGTGGATTATTCTCTGAGGCTACTACAGCACAACAAACAATTGCACAGGGCGACACCTTAAAAGTAAGTTTGTTTTTAAATAACCGTTTTAGTGCAAATAGTAATATTTCGTTGAAGCACATTACTTTAGAAGGGTGGGATACAGCCGTGAATATTGCTTTGAGATTGAACAAAAATATTACTATAACCCACCCTATTGCCGTAGCAGAAAACAGGAAGATATCGCAACCTTATTGGCTCGAATACCCAATTGATAATGGCAGTTTTGATGTGCGAGACCAAAAACTAATCGGCAAGGCAGAGAATGATGCGGCTTTTACAGTGAATTATCAGCTAACAATTGAAGGAGAAACTTTTAATATCAATAGACCCATTCAATTTAAGGTTGTTGACCCTGCAAAAGGAGAATTATATCAGCCTGTAGCTGTACTTCCTAAAATGGAATTGAATTATACAAAAGATAACTATGTATCAATAAATGGAGTACCCGTAAAGGCGGATATTCATTTTAAATCGAATGTAAAAGACAGTGTTCTCTATAAGATAAAACAACAATACACCGACAATTGGGTCTATAGCGACAAACTAATCAAATATGGCACATTTAATAATACAGAAAACTCTTGGTCGGGTACATTTACACCAAAGTCAAAGCAAGCTAATACTACAGAAGTCGCTAGTTTGTATGCGAATGAAGGAATATATAATGGATTTACAAAGACGGTTGCTTATGACCATATTCCCACAATCACTTATTTTCCGAAGGCTAAAGCAAATCTCGTAAATGTAGATTGTAAGATTGTAGGAAAGAAGATTGGTTACATCGTAGGGGCAGGCGATAAAGTTCCTGATGCGCTTACAAATATGGGTTATGATGTTAAGTTTTTGACAGAAACAGACATCAATGAAACAAATTTAAAACAATACGATGCCATTGTAACAGGTATACGAGCGTATAATTTATTGGAATGGTTGACTACAAAGAATGAAGTTCTGATGAACTATGTAAAGAATGGCGGTAATTTGATTGTACAATATGCTAAGAGTAATCTTGTAGGTACTAAGAATATTAAGATTGGCCCCTACCCCTTTATGGTTAATAGTTTGTCGAGAGTGACAGAGGAAGACGCAACCGTACACTTTTTATTACCAAATAGTCCCCTCTTGAATTTCCCTAATAAGATTACCGATAAAGACTTTGAAGGATGGACACAAGAACGTAGTACTTATCAGGCAGAACAGATTGACTCTCATTATGAATCAATATTAGGAATGAAAGATAGTGGAGACAAAACCGAAGGAACAGGTAGCCTCATAACCACTTCATTAGGAAAAGGAAGGTTTACCTATGTTAGCTTGGTATTATTCAGGCAGTTACCCGCAGGAATTCCAGGAGCGTATCGATTGATGGCAAATTTGCTTGCACATTAAGTTAAAAGTTATTAGGTATAAGTTTTAAGGTAAAAGGTTTAAGGTATAAGGTTTAAGGTTTAAGGTATTGGTTATTAGGTGTATATAAGATGGCAGTTAATCTATGAATACTTTGATTGGACTAAAAAAATAAGCAATATTTTAACAACGGTTTGCATCAGTATTAATATCTGACTATCTCATACATAAGCATAATCTTATATTTGCAGCATGATAAAGTTGAGTGTTAATATAAATAAGTTTGCAACAATTAGGAATAGTAGAGGTGGCAATAATCCAGATGTAGTAAAGGCTGCTATTGATGCACAACGATTTGGTGCTGATGGCGTTACCGTTCATCCTCGTCCCGACGAAAGGCATATCACCTATCAGGATGTATTTGATATCAAGGAAATAATCACCACCGAATTTAATATTGAAGGCAATCCTACCGAACAGAAGTTTGTGGATTTGGTCTTAGCTGCAAAGCCTCATCAGGTTACTTTGGTGCCCGATGCATTAGGACAGTTAACTAGCGACCACGGATGGGATACTATTAAACACAAGGATTATCTGATTGACATTATCTCTGTTTTCAAAAAGGCAGGCATCCGAGTCTCCATCTTCGTTGACCCCATACTTGAAATGGTGGAAGGTGCTGCATTAACTGGTACAGACAGAATAGAACTCTACACTGAAAGTTATGCTACCAATTTTTCTCTATTAGAAAACAATAGTAATCAAGAAGATAAGCAGGCCGTCATTGCACCTTATTTAGCAGCAGCAAACATAGCTAGAGAATTAGGTTTGGGAATCAATGCAGGACATGACCTTGATTTACATAACCTACAATACTTTGCTCAAAACATCCCTTGGATTGATGAAGTCAGCATTGGTCATGCCCTTGTTTGTGATGCCTTATATCTTGGTTACGAAAATGCAGTTCAAATGTACAAGAGGCAACTTCTTTAAGGTTGCAATTTTCATCTTAAAGGATTTTAGAAACAGGTACCAAAATACTAGTTACAGGTTACTTGTTACAAGGTTTAAAGTATGAGTTACCTTCTGTTTATTAGGAATGATTTTTTTAGCAGACAGCGTGATCCTAATAAATTGTAACTAGAGACCTGAAACCTGAAACCTGCATCAAATAAGAAAGCCACCCTAGAAAGGGCGGCTTTTTTATAACATTTATACTCTTTTTAACCAATTACTTTTCATTAAACCATAAGCTTCTTTTTTTAATTGTTTATTTCATTTCTATTAGTTCTCATTTCAATTTGATTTTTTTTGCTTGTTTTTAAACCCATTGTATTCATTTATTTGCCATAGGCTGTCTGTTTATTTTAAGGTATGCTTTTAATTTAATTTCATTCTAAGACCTTCGTTATTTTCAAAACCTACAACTTAATACTTAATACGTAATACCTACAACTTACTACTTATTAACGTAAATCACTTCTTGTATAGTTAACAGCAACGGCATTAGTGCCTTGAAGATACTTTCCGTAAACACTCATTTGAGGTTGATCGTTACCTGCAATTGGGTGTAAAGAAAGTGGGTAGCTTTTCCAC
>CANCPA010000099.1 GCA_947379895.1 Chitinophagaceae bacterium
AGTCGCAAAGGCTCTAAGTTCTTTAAAATCACTTCATAAGTATCAATACTTCATTTTTTCTTTGTGCTACTTTGAGTATTTGTGTCTTTGTGTTGAAGAATATAAATTAGACTTAATAACCTTTATTAATTATTGCGTAAGGTGAGTTACTAAGGAAAGGAAAGAAAAATAAAGAAATTAAGCAATTTTGGAATGATTTGTTAAAACTCAGGAGGTTTTACCACTAGGGAAACAATGAAAAAAAAAGGAAACAAAGATTTCTAATAAAATAGATGACATAAGCGATTATAATGAATATTTCCTTGTGATTCTTTGTGAAAATCGTTGTGTTCTTATTAGTAAAACCTCCTAAGTAGGAACAAACACATTTCTTTGGTTGATTTGTTTGACTTCAAGGTAATATATTATGTCTTCATAAAAAAACATGCTTAATAACTTGTCTTTTTTGTATTTATAAATTACACAAGAGTCTATTGTGTAATCTGGGTTTAAAATGAAAAAGAGTCATTGGGAAAAATACCCAACAACTCCTCTCATTCTCTACACTTAAACCTAGATTACGCAATAGGACTCTATTACAATTCACAACCACTTCAAACGCAAGCTTTTACTTGATTTGTTTGACTTCAACGTAATTTATTATGTCTTCAGTCAAAAAATCTGTATATAAACTTGTCTTTTTTGTATTTGAGAATTTCATAACGAGTCTATTGCGTAATCTGGGATAAACAACTTTATTGTAAACGGCTATTTCTTCTTCAGCTTTTTGGCCATAAAGCTAATACCCGATGCCGCTAAAACTAAACTCATGCCGCCATCAAAAGGGACAATTGGAGCACCGTCACCGGCAGGAGCAGAATCACTTGTTCCTGGCCCACCGATTCCTGGATCGTCGGCTGGAGTTTGTGCAATTACTATTAAACTAGTAAAAACACTAATTATAATGAGTAGGATTGACCTCGAAAATCTATTAATTAACAACTTCATATTTTAAATTTTAAATAGTTCAGAAATAGGGGGCTCAAACTAAGCCCCCTAATCAATTTTATTATTTTACTGTCAAGATTGAAGTGTTAACTAATTGTTTGCTTTCTACCGAATGTATGGTAACCGTGTAAGCTCCTTCTGCAATTTGCTTATTGATATTTATTGCATGAACAGCATTTGCTCCGGTATGATTGAAGGTTTCTTCTATCATTTTTTGGCCAAGACTATTAACAATCGTTACCACATACTTACCTGAACCAACATTTACTAAATTAACCTGTAAGGCCTTACCTGTTAATGGATTAGGGAACAAGTTGTAAGTTGCAAGTTGTAAGTTATTAGTGACCTTAGCGATGTTACTATAATTAATACTTCCATCGGTGCTTACAGCTTTGATGCGGTAGTAATTCGTAACAGAAGTTGCACTATTATCAGTAGCAGTATAACTAGCAGTTGCGATATTCTTAGGAGCAATCTCACTAATCTTAGTGAAACTTGTACCATCAGTTGATTTTTCAAGTGCAAAAATTGATAGCGCATTTTCACCAACTGTATTCCAAGTTATAGTTGCTACACTTCCATTTGCAGTTGCATTGGCAACAATACTATTTACAGACAATGTTGTTGGTTTGAAAACAATGTTAAACCTGTTCTGATAACTTTCTGTAATCTTTGGATCAATAGTAAATGAAATGGTATTATCTGCAATATTTAAAGCAGTTGTCGTTTTGTTAAACACATCCACTAAATAAGGTGCTACACCATTTCCTGAATAATTAGAAGCGTCAATACGCAATTGATAACTAGTTCCATTTAATGAACTCAAGTCAAGATTTAGCACATCAGAAATTGTAGCAGGCAAACGTGCGTCGATACTGTAAGACTCTGTACCTTCATTGATCGCTATATTATCGCTAGAATTTTTCATTTTAGTTGCATCCTCTATACCAAGACCATTACTGAAATTCTTACCAAATACAGCAACTACACCATCCATTTTCATGTAAGAGGCAGCAGCACCTTTCCAAAGACTTACAACAATTGTATTATTTGGAGAAGCTCCAAAAATTGCAGTCTTAGCTGTACTTAAAGTTGATTTATAGGATTCTTTAAAGTTTACAGTAGGTGATGCGCTTGTATTACCAATTAATAAGCCTTGACCCGCTTGAATATATTGAGGATAGGTTGCACCATTACTTGCTACATGACTTACACCATTGTATGACACATAGGAACCGGTATTACCTATTGAAGGATCGAGGTAATAGAAAGATGCCTTTATGTTTGTAGAGTTATTATAAACACTATCCCAAACAACCGGACAATCATAAGGATTAGCAATATAAGAGTAGCCTGTAGCCGTGTTATTTAAACCATAAGCAGCACCTGTAAATGCAGCACCTGTAACGGTGTTTGAAACTCCCGAAGTACTATAAGTTACATTTCCAGAAATAATACTACCTCTAGTGCGTAAAGTAGTAGCATTATGCATACCTTGAATTGCAGGAGCTGCCACTAAAACTACTGGAGTAGTATATAAATCAAAACTTCTATCACCTCTAATCAAAGCACGATAGCTAAGGAAAGGGTTCAAGAGCGTTTTAGTATTTAAGATTGTTTCCCAACCTGCTTTATAATAATAAAGAGATGCATAACCTGTTTTAGTATGATCAAGACCTGTTGTAGCATCAAGGAAATTACTTGTATTAACCGCATCGGCAGCACCACCTGTTACAAACATTCCGTAACCATTATTAGCGTAACTGCCACCTTCCTGCCAAGTATTGAAAATAGTGTTTGCTGCACTATAAACACCTGCTGCACTAATATCGCGGTAAGAACGATATCCTTTAGGAATATAACGTTCAACAGTAAATGTACCCGTATAGGAACCTGTTGATAATGATGGCCCTACAACAGCACTGTTAGTAATTGAAGTTGACTTTAAGGTAATTGTAGCTGCAGATGCATTAAAATTACCTGAGGTTGCGGTTAAGGCACCTGATATATTAATAGTACCTGTAACAGTTGCGCCATTGGCAGCACCATTACTAAGTGTAAGATTTGTCAAATTCAATGTACTCGTAGCATTAAATGTTTGTGGAATAGCACCTGTCATAGCAATTGTACCACCAATTGTACCACTTAAATTAATTGGAGAATAAGTAAAATTAATTGTTCCTGCATTAGAGAATGTAGGATTGTTAGGTGCCGTATTTAACGTTAAAGCAGTTCCTGAAGCTGTGGTAATTAAACCATAATTGCAAGTACCACCTGTTGAACCGACTATCAACTTACTAGTACCATTTAATTTTAGGCTCTGCAATGTAAACCCACTTGTACCTGAATTTGAAGTGGCGGTACCTGCATTATTTAGCTCAACATTTGCGAATGTATGTCCATCTAGTAACAGCTGTGCAGCACCTGCATTATAAAGTATGTTAAAAGTACTACCTGTATTGAAAGTAACTACATTATTAGCGCCAAAAATATCTCCAGACTTGTACCATATTAATTGAGAACCACTATTGAATACTACTGAACCTGCTGTTCCGTAAGGAGTATTTGCGGCAGTACCAAATGGACTATTCCCACTATTACCATAAATAGTAACTGTAGAACCATTATTAAACTGAATAGCATTAGCATCAGCTGCGGCAAAAAGATCTGAAGTATAAGTTAGCGTACCATTTACAAGACCTGGACCTAATATTACATTTCCAGAAATTGCGGCAGTAGCACCTGCAGCTAATTGGAATGTAGTTGTATTAGTAGCATTCATATTAAGGGTACATCCACTACCAATTACCAAATCACTTCCATATAAACCACTAATTGTATATGTTTTAACTGCTGATGGATTAGGTGCAAGAATAACGTTTGCATTATTTCTGATAATCATCTGACCTACAGTAGTTGAACTAGAAGAGCCCCATGTTTGGATAGTTCCCGAAGTAATTCCTCCTCCAAGGTTATTACCATCAAAGACTAAGATATCTGTTGCTGCAGGGGTATAAGAAGCAATTCCTGAACCTCCAAGTGTAGTGCTCCAAACGTTAGCAGCGTTCCATATAGCAGGCGTTGTACCTCCAACCCAATAATAAGTAGGTGGAGAAACAATATTGAAGGTATTTGAAGTAGCACCAGTTAAACTAGTAGCCGTAAAGGAAAGAGTAGTACCAGTAATTGTTGTACCACTTGTTGCTGTAAGACCAGCAAACGTAGCGACACCATTAGACGAAGTGACCGTTTTTGTACCTCCCAAAGTCCAAGCACCTACGCCACCTGCAACTGTTACACTTATACTTACCGGCGCATTATTATTATATGCATCCTTAACATAAACTACAGGCTGTGTAGCAAATGAACCTCCATTTGTTACAGGACCAACAGGCTGTATACCGATTACCAATTGTGTGGCAGTGCCACCTGAAACAACTTGAGTTACTAAGGCATCTGTATAATTGGTAGCAAAAACTGTAATTGTATACGTACCTGCGGTTCTTAATAAACTTCCTGCTGCACCATTTGGAGTAATTGTTAGATTTCCAGCAGTAATGGTATAATCTGTCCCATTAGTTAATGCAGTACTACCAAAACGAACTGAAGTAATTGCTGAACGCCAAGCACTATTATCAGTATATGTTATTGCATAAGAAGCACCTACAGTAGCACCTGAAGCTGTAGTAAGAGCAGGTGCATTAGAAAGGGTCAATTTATTAGCCATGACAAAAGTACCTAGAGAGGTAAAGTTATTAGAGGTGATTAAACCACCGCTACCCCCTGCAGAAGGACCAAGGTCGATCCAATTGCCACCTGTACTTAAAGCAATACTTAAGTTTGTACCAGTACCGTTTACGATTGCACCACCCACTTCATCTGTAGCACTATACACCAACAACAAATTAGCAGCGGCAATATTATTAGCACTCGAAGAAATTGTATAATACCGATTACTAGAAACAGCAGATATTGTAGAAGGGAAGCTATGAGAAGGTGTAGTTCCGCCAACAAAAGCTTGTGCAGTATAAGTAGTAGAATTTGCATTTGATTGTCTGACACTCAATTGACCTGCACTATAATATCCATTACTTCCAAGAGGTAAAGGAATAGCAGTTAAGGAAGTACTAGCTAATGTAACTTTTAAAGGGCCATCAATGTACGAAGCAAGTGAACCACCACTATCTACCGCATTAGCAGAAAGGGTAAGGAGATTGGTAGAAGTAGTTGTTAATATACCACTTTGTAAAAACAAACTATCAGTAACAGTTACAGGTTTAGATAAGGTTACACCTGCAGCATTATTGATACGCAAATTATAAACAGATGAAGGAATATTTGTTCCAGTAATTTGGGCATTCGTTCCTTCATAAGAGAAAGCCGTTTTAGCATCTGTTAAATTTTGGGTTGATGTCAGAATTTGTGCATCAATACCACTAGTTGAACCAATTTTAACAGTAGTTGCTTTACCACTACCACTATGCAAATTGAAAGAACCTGTACCAAAAACTACTTGATTTGGATTTCTTAAATCAATCAAAGAATCTACATTGAAGGTACCACCGGCTGCAATATTGAAAACAGAAACAGCACCCGTACCCATTAAAGCACCGCCTGACAGGATCCCATTAGGATAAACCTCAGTAGCCTGAAGAACACCACCGTTCAATACGTTTACAGTTGCAAGATAGCCACTAGCCGTATTTAAAGCTAAAGCACCATTTGTTGAAGCTGCATTAGACAAGGCAGCAGGAGTTTTGCCAGGCGTAAAGGAAAGAGTACCGGCAATTGTCAATGTAAAATTAACGCCAGAATTTGTTCCGGTAGAGGAAGCAAGCGTAAGGCCTGCCATTTGACCTAAAGTTACAGTAACACCACTATTAATTGTTATTGAATCAGTCCAAGTAGTACTTGCTGAACCAAGAACACCAAATGCATGACCATTACCAGTATTAGTTCCTCCATGATAATAAACTGCTAAATCATGAGCAATAACCAGTTTTTGATAGTTTGCATTTACAGCCAACCTACCAATATTTATAGAACCTCCTGTTCCATAAATAGTAGCTGTTGCCATTGCCGAAGTTGAAGAACCTGCAGCTGTGGTGTATAATACCAATCCATTTGCATTATCACCAGTTTGGCCAGCGGTTAATGGGAATCCAATCTGCCCTCCAGATTGAACTTCTATTGATGTACCAGCAACTGAGAAAGTAGTTAAAGTCCCAAGAATGGTTGGTGTAAGTGTACTACCTGTGTAAGAACCTGCTTCGAATATTCCATTGATAACGTGTAGATTCAAACAAGCTCCTGTTGCAGAAACAGCCACCGTATTACCACCCACTATCCAGATGTTTGAAGTAGCAGTAGGTGCAGTAAGAGCAGCTGTCCCTCCACTATTTGTCCATGTATTCCAAGTAGAAGTTGAATTATAATTTCCGTTTGCAATACTTACATAATCTCCCAAACTATAAACACTTGGAATTGCAATAGAAGTAGATACAGCACTCCAAACACTTCCGTGTCTTGTAAATGCAGCATAAGTATAAGAGGTCAAATTAGTTAGATTTGTAACAGTTACAGTAGCACCTACGCCATTATAAACGACATATCCACTACCAAAGGAAGTACCGCTACCATAAGCAGCATTTGCAGTATAAGCAGTTCCATCACCTGAAGGAGCACCGATACTACCACTTGTAGGATAGGCCACTACCATTACTTTATCCCAATAATTAGATTGAGTTGTTCCTGCAGTTGGGTTTGTCCAAGATACTAAACTTTGAGTATTTGCAGACGTAGCTGCTAATGAAGTAATAGCAGTTGGCAGTGATAGAGTGGATCCGTTTACAAGCGCACTTGAAAAAATAGAACCACTTACTGATGCCACAGTATAATAATATGTTGTTCCTGCAGTAAGACCCGTTACTTCAACTGAAGTTCCTGTTCCAGCATAAACTAATGAATAGCCTCCATAAGAAGTAGCAGAACCAATATTTGCATTTGCACCAGAATAAGGGGCAACTAGACTCATTGCTGAGTTAGACGTACTAGCAAAAACCAATACATTATCATAGGTTCCTGAAGGAACAGACCAACGTAACTGCTGAGTATTATCAGAGGTGTATTGTATAGTTAAACCTGTAACGGGATTAAGTGCCACCCCTGTTGCTGAACTAACAGCAACGGAAACAGGAGAAGCAACACCACCTCCAGAAATAGAAATTGTTGGGCTACCACTCGCATAATTAATCGCTGAAGTTGGTGCAAAAGTTACAGTAACTGTTTGATTAGTGACTGCTCCTCCAGAATAGCTTGATATAGTAGTTGGTGAAACAGAGAAGCCACTAGGAGGTGTAATAGTAATGGCAGAACCATCTAATGCCACTGCATTCAAAGTAAAGGTTGCAGAAGTAGTCTGTCCAACAGTTAAAGATCCAAAACTACCACTATTACTCAAAGCTCCAGGAAAGAACGAAGCAGTAGTAGTAGGAGTAATTGTAGAAGAAAGATCAGTTGACTGATATGGGGTACTAATCGTATAGCTACTAGCATTTGTTCCACCTAAAGTAAGTGAATTGATAGTCGCTGTTACATTTGTAGTACCACTAGGAGTACCTGCTCCATTAAAAGTAGCAGAGTAAGAAGCAATATTTAAAGCATCGCCATTAACAGCAGATGTAAAAATAGCTGAAGCAGTATTTAATGAAGCTGTTGTTCCACCATCATAAGACTTTGAAGTGGCCGAGAGTCCAGAAACAGAGATAGCAAGGGGACTTACCGTACTTGATGGTATAGAAAGTGTTGAACTATAACCAGTACTTGACAATGTTAATGCACTACTTGCATAAGTACCCGCAGTAGCTGTAGCAGCTAACTGTATATAAATAGTAGTAGAACTAATTGTGCCACTAGTTGGAGTTATACTAACAGATGCAGCATAACCCGATGTAGCACTTGTTTTAGAAACTTGGAAACCTGTTGGAGCAGTTATAGTAAGATCAGAAAACACATTTGCACCACTAACACTAAAAGAAGTAGTTGAAGGCGTTCCTAAATTGGAAGATGCTGTACCATAAGTAGTTGCCAATCCCGACATTGAACCAGCAGTTGTAAGAGAAGTTGAAGTAATCAAAATTTGACCACTACCACCTACTGCACCTACTTGGGAAACTCCAGCTGCACCACCACCGCCACCACCAGGGCTTGAACCAGCAACAGCAGCACTTGGTATTGTTGAAGTTATGTAAGTAAACACAGCACCTGTGCCACAAGTACCAGAAGCACAAGTAGGTACTGTTCCTGTAGCTATCCCACCAGATACAGTTTTATAAAGTTTACCAGAAGACAATATCCAAGCGTTTGCTGAATAATTAGTAGATAAAACCCAAGCGGCAGCAGTAGTTGAAGCATTCATACCTGCACCACCACTACCACCACCATTAACTCCATTATTACCACCGCCTGAACCTAAACCTGTTGCTAAACCCGCAGAACCGGCAGTTCCATTTCCACTTGAATAAGCAGAGGCCCCGCCCCCACCTGCAGAATTTGTTTGAGTAGCCGCAGTATAAGGACCACTATTACCACCCTTTCCACCTAACCAAACACTTGTTGCAGCAGGAGTGAATGGATAATATGTAGTAGCACCTGCAGCAGTAATTGCTAATGGATTAGTTACAGCAGTCATACCACTTGGCGTAACACTACAAGTACCACCACTCACACTAACTGTAGGAACTGAATTATAACCAGAACCTTCGGCAGTAATTGTAAAATAATTAGAAGTGCTATAAGTTGCTGTAGCAGGAGTTCCCACATAGGTCAATACAGCAAAAGGGCCACTACCTCCGCTACA
Organism: Chitinophagaceae bacterium; assembly: GCA_947379895.1. Lineage (GTDB taxonomy): Bacteria > Bacteroidota > Bacteroidia > Chitinophagales > Chitinophagaceae > Parasediminibacterium. The sequence goes on from CANCPA010000099.1 coordinate 8,846, forward strand.
AGTAAAGGTTGTTACTCCCGCTGTAGGTGTAGTAACAGAAGGAGTGGTAGTTCCTGAGTTACCTGCTGTAGTGACCGTGTATAAATTAGTACCTGAAATAAATTGTTGACCAACTGTGTAAGATTGATTAGTTGACCATTGCGTACCAACTGTTACTGTTGGAGCAGCCGAACAAGTTCCAGTTGAATAAGTAATATAGTATACAGAACCACCATTTATACCACTTATACCACTCTTTAAAGCAGTAGTGCCACCATTACCTGGTGTACCACCTGTTATTCCTAATAAAGTGGTAGAAGTATTATTATCTACTATTTGTGTAGTTCCACCGACATTGCCATACCCGCTATTTGTACCAGCTGTTCCGCCGGCCCCTACAGTTAATTTATACACATGAGTAGGCACTACGGTAAGTGTAGCACCCTTTAAATAGTTTCCTCCTGCACCACCGCTACTCATATATAGATTAGAAGAACTAGCAGTACCTGTAGATCCACCCCCACCACTCCAAACTTCCACTTGAATTTGGGTAATACCGGTTGGGCAAGTCCAAGTAATATTACCTGTGCCTTGTGTAACTGTCCCGTTGTTAGTTACTCCGGCAATACTACCCGTAAGACTTAGCGTACCAGCTGCACTGAAAATAAGAGATCCACCAGACTGAACTGTAACAGTTGTTGCAGATAAAGAGCCTGAAGCAGTTGAGAAAGTCAAGGTACCACCAGAAGCAATTGTGATTGCCCCAACTGAATTAGCTACCGCAGCGCTTACAGTAATTGCCTTATTAACTGTAATAGTGTTTCCAGCCGCAGGCAATGTGCCGCCCCAAACAGATGCCGTGTTCCAATCGCCAGCAGATGCTGTTGAACTCTGTGCTTTTGCAGACATAATCCCGAATGCAAGACAGATAAATAGGTTGAAAATGTTCCAACCAAAAAGAGAGATGTTCTTTTTCATATTTAGTGTTTAATTATAAAAATGTTTAGGTGCTTTAATTAATAAAATTATCAATATTCATTTTGAACTTCAAATGCCAGTATTGGCAAATTGTATTGCTGAGAAAAAACAATCTTTGGCGCTTGCAAATCTTTCATTTTACTTTCTTTCATTCAAATAATATCAAACATTCGTTATTGTTGATGTAGCCAAAAACTTGTTCTAAATCAAGTAATCTTAATCAATATTCTAATTTTTGGGAGCTAAAAGTAGAGGGTGAATATTGAATAAATAAATAAATCTACGGGTTCGTTACCGGCAACGTGACCATTTTCAATAATGTTCAAAAATCTGCTATTAATAAATTTATCATAAGAAAAAAAGAAGAAATAGAGAATAAAAAAAAGCGTCCAGAACATCACTGTTACTGAACGCTTTTTTAATAAAGTTATACCTAATTAATGAGGTAGAATAATTACAGTTTACTCTGAATATTATTCTTTTATCCTTACCGTTTACACACAAAAAGATTCATTGAACAAATTGCTCAATGAATCTTTTTGTGTGTAAACCTACTATAATTATACTTATTTACCTTTTCTCAATCTCTTAGCTACATATCCAATACCGGAAGCAGCTAACATCAAACTCATTCCTCCATCAAAAGGTACAGTAGGACCATCTGAAGTAACGCCTACATTACTTCCCTGATTTCCAGGTCCAGGATTAGGCTGTGCTTGTAACTTTACAGATACAAATACAATCAACATTAAAACAACTAAAACTTTTACAATCTTTTTCATTTGTGCTATTTAAATATTATTTGAAGAAAAGTAAGTAGAGTCAGGCTAAATTCCTGACTCTACATGACTTGATTTTTATTTTACTTCAACTTTGGATTGATAAGAAATACCATTTACATTACTTACATGAACAGTATAAGTTCCTGCAGCCAAATGACTATTGATAGATAATTGTTCAACTACTGTACCACCAATATGAGAAATTGATTTTTCAACAACTTTCTTTCCAATTGCATCGTATACAGCCAAACTATACTTACCTGCTTCTAAATTATTGAAGGAAACATTTAGTTTCTGTCCAACTAATGGATTTGGATAAGCAGCAATGCTAGCAACAGCTTTGCCAATTGATACAGCAACAACATTACTATAGCTTACAGTACCATCGATACTTGAAACTTTGATACGATAATAATTAGTACCTGTTACCGCCTTAGTATCAGTTACAGCGTAAGCAGAAGAATTATTAGCTGTAACAGTAGCAATGTTAGTGAATGTTACTCCATCAACTGAATGTTGTACACCATAATTTGACACAGCAACTTCTCCTACAACTGACCAATCAACCTGAACAGTACTTGCTTTTACAGAAGCTGTTAATTTAATATCCGAAACTTGCAATGTGCTATTTCCAAATACAATACTGTAACGTTTAGCATAGTTAACTGCATCTACAGAATTTGTGTTGAAAGCAATTATTGTGTTGTCACCTGACAATAATGTTTTTGTATTTGACACATTATCCTTCAAATAAGCCTGCACGCCATTACCTGTAAATTGAGACACATCTAATCTCAATGAATAAGCCGAATTTGCAGCTAGGTTATATAAGTGAATAGGGAATACATCACTTGCAGTTGGTAGTACAGTAGCATTAATACACAAATCCTTAGCTCCGAAAGTGAAGGCAATATTCTCTCCACCATTAGGGAACTTAATTGCATCTTCTGTACCAATTGCAGCTGAGAAATTACTTCCAAACGCAGTTACCGCACCATCCACATTTGATCCATCTTTATTTAATCCAACTGCAATTCTATTGATTGCTGTTCCAAAGATGGCTGTCTTAGTTTGAGCAATCGACTTACTAGCCTCAGTAAATACTAAAGAAGGACTAGCAGAAGTATTTTGAACGAATACAGCTTGACCAGGTTGCAAATATCCATTAATCAAAGAATGACCAAGTGGATTACTTACTCCCGATACGTTATTGTAAGCAACAAATGTTGTATAGCCACCCCAATTTTGATTAGTAGTAAACGTTGGGTCACAATACCAATAACTGCCACTAATACCTGTAGTTGCGCCAGTCATTACAGTATTCCAATATACAGGACAAACGTAAGGATTAGCAATAAAGCTATAACTACCTACCCCACCTGTCAATGCATTAGAAGTATTCATTGTAACAGTACCTGTAATTAAATTACCTTTTGCTCTTAGAGTTGCAGCAGTATTGTATAAGAACTGAGTTTGCAAACTTCCACTTCTATCACCTCTAACCAATACACGATACCCTTGGTAAGGATTAAGATTTGTAGTTAATGTGTTAGAAATAGAATCCCAGGTATTATTAGTATAAGTGTAAAGGGAATGATTACCAGTTAATGAATAATCAAATCCAGTAATAGGATCAGTACCCGTACCTAAGCTTTGAGAACCGGTAATTTGAATACCATAACCATTATTATTAATACCACCTTCTTGCCAGTTTGTATAAAAGCTACCTGCATTTGATACTTCGGGACCTAAGTCTCTATAAGTACGTTTACCATAAGGAATAAATCTTTCTACGGTAACTTTTCCTGTAATTGAACCAACAACAGGTGCTACAATTGCCGTATTTGTTACACTTGTAGATTTTAAGGTTACATTATCATTAGTAGCTAACTGACCACTTGTTAAAGTCAGAATTCCGGTAATACTTAAGCTGTTATTACCACTCGATACAGTTGCACCTGCAGCGTTGTTTAATGTAAAATTACTAACTGTACTTGTACCACTTATTGTTTGAGCAGCAACGCCATTCAAAATTATATTACCACAGGTACCATTTAAATTAACAGTAGTAGAATTCAGGGTAATTGTTCCTGCGTTACTCAATGTAGTATAGACCAATCTATTATTTACGGTTAAGGTAGATCCACTTGCCAAAGTAACAGAACCAATCGTACTATTACCTCCTGTTGAACCGATTACAAATTTACTTACCCCATCTATTTTCAAACTCTGACAAGTAAATCCATTTGTGCCCGCATTTGAAGTTGAAGTGCCTGTATTATTTACTTCTATGTTACCATATGAGTGTCCATCCATCAATAACTGTGCTGCAGCAGCATTATATACAATATAGAAAAGACTTCCATTATTGAATGTAACTACATTGTTACCTCCAAAAACATCACCTGATTTGTACCACATAAGTGTTGAACCGCTATTAAATACAACAGTACCTGCATTTGAAGCAGTACTTCCAAAAGGAGAGGTTCCACTATTTCCATAAATAGTAACTACTGAACCACTATTAAATTGTATACCTCCAGAAGTAGTAGAACTAAATACATCAGAAGAAGAATTAGCCGCAGTACCCATCACTAAATTACCAGAGATTGCTGCGGTTGCTCCCGAAGCAAGTGTAATACTTGTTGTATTTGGAGCGGTAAGATTAAGTGTTGAACCTGATCCAATTACTAAATCAGTTCCAAATAATCCAGAAATATTATATGCCCTTGCAGCTGAAGTAGGACTCACAATCAGCGTTACAGTTGCATTATTTTGTAAAATTATCTGCCCAACAGTCGTTGTACTAGAAGGTCCCCAAGTTTGTATTGTTCCACTAGTTATGCCTCCACCAAGATTCTTACCATCAAAGATTAAGATATCAGTTGAGGAAGGGGTGTAAGAAGCAATACCTGCACCTCCTTTTGTAGTACTCCAAACATTTGCAGCATTCCAAGCAGCAGGCGTAATACCACCCACCCAATAATAAGTAGGAGGAGCAACTAGACTGAAATTACTTGAAACTGAACCATAAAGTGTAGAAGTAAAGGTAATAGTAGCAGTAAATGCACTATTACTTGCTCCCGACAAATTAGTAAAGGTTGCAATACCACCTGAAGTTGCTAAAGGTGTTAAAGTACCTCCAAGAGTCCAATTTACAGCACCATTGTTAGAAGGAGTAATATTATCGGTAGCACTAGATACTATATTGTTATATGCATCTGTGATATAAATTACAGGTTGTGTACTGAACGCAGCACCATTTGTAGTAATTACAGGTGCTGTATGAACAAGTAGTTTTGTTGCTGCTCCTGCTGTAACGACTTGGTCGACAGAAGCAATATCATATCCAGTTGCATTTACATCAATTGATAAAGTACCAACAGTTCTTAATAAATTACCAATTGCGCCATTTGGAATAATGGTTATTGCTCCGGCGGAAATGGTATAATCAACATTTCTTGTTAACGTTCTAACACCTGCCACTACACTAGTGATAGCTGATCTCCAAGCCGGGTCATCTGTGAAAGTGATTGAATAATTAGCTGTAACATTTGCAGCTACAGCAGCTGTCAAATCAGGTGATGCATTTAAACCTACTGCATTAGCAACAGCGAATGTTCCTAAAGTAATAAAATTAGTAGTCGCTGTAACAGAACCTACTCCCGTAGAAACTGCTGCACCTGTACCACCAAGATCTGTCCAAGAAGTTCCGGTACTACCAACGACTCTCATTCTAGATGCTGAAGTGGTTATAAAAGAATTAATACCTGCATTTACATCTGCAGCAGTGCTATAGCCCAAAGTGACTTTTGCAGCAGTAACGCTACCAGATCCGGTAGATGAAATAGTATAATATCTCTTAGGATCAATCGTAACAATAGTACCTGTATTATTGGAATAAGCAGGGGTTGTTCCACCCACATAGGCAGTAGCTATATAAGTACGTGCAGATGAGGTATTCTGAGTAACATTTAAAGTAACAGGACTATAAACACCATTTGCACCAATTCCAAATGTCCTAATTTTAGGCGATGAACTAGCAACTACAATTGCCATCGGACCATCTACATAACTAGTTGAAAAAGCAGTAGTTCCGACACTATCCGCTGCACTTGCAGCAATTGTCAAAAGATTAGTAGGAGTAGTTATCAATACGCCACCTGCCATCTTTAAGCTATCTGTAACAGTAGTTGGTTGTGAAAGTGTTACACCACTACTTGTATTTGCAATACGTAAACAAGGTACAGTTGAAGGAAGGTTTGTACCTGTTACTTGTGCAACAGTTCCTTCGTATCTGAATGTAGTTTTTGGATCTGTCAAATATTGAGTTGTTGTTTGTATTTGCGCATTAATACCACTACTTGAACCAATTTTTATACAAGTTTCTGTTCCATTATTCGATTGCAATCTGAAAGAGCCTGCACCAGTAATTGTTTCAGAAGGATTTCTGAAATCTATTAAAGAGTCAACGGTTAATGTTCCACCTGCTGCAACTGTATAATAAGAAACAGCACCTGTTCCCATTGCACCGCCTGTAGGACTACCATTTGGATTAAGTTCGGTAACTAAAAGAGAACCACCTGTCAAAACATTTACAGTAGCAGTATACCCTGCAGCTGTGTTTAATGACATAGCACCATTAGTTCCTGAACCAGACATAGCCGTAGGTGTTTTACCGCGTGTAAATGTTAGTGCTCCCGCAATATTCAACGTAAAATTGACACCTGAATTCGTACTTGTGGAAGACGCAAGTGATAATCCAGCTAATTGACCCATTGTTACAGTTGCGCCACTACTAATTGTTATTTGATCGGTCCAAGTGGTACTAGCTGTACCAAGTACACCAAATGCATGACCATTACCATTGTTTCCAGAAGCATGATAAAATACATTCACATCATGAGAAATAACTAAATGCTGAAAGTTTGCGTTAATAGCCAATCTAGCTATATTTATTGAACCACCACTACCTGAAATAGTTGTAGTTGCTAAAGCAGAAGCAGATGAACCTGTTGCGGTTGTGTAAATTACCAATCCATTTGCATTATCTCCAGTTTGACCATTTGTTAATGGAACACCAATTTGTCCACCAGATTGTACTTCAATTGAAGAACCCGCTACACTTAGAATAACAGTAGAACCAACAATTGTAGGAGTTAATACACTACCAGTATAACTACCTGCTTCTATTGTACCATTAATAACATGCAGATTTAAACAACTAGCCGCGGCTGAAACAGCCACAGTATCGGCATTATCAATCCAAACGTTTGAAGATGCAGAAGGAGTAGATAAAGTAGTTACTAAACCTGCTGCAGTCCAAGTTTTCCAAGTACTAGTAGAGGAATAGTTACCATTTGCTACACTTACAAAATCGTTGACACTATAAAGTGAAGGAATTGCAATAGCAGTTGTAACAGCACTCCAAACACTTCCATGACGTGCATATACAGCATAAGTGTAAGAAGTAAGATTTGTTAGTGATGTTACAGTAACAGTAGTACCTGTGCCATTATATACAACATATCCGCTGCCATAGGCAGAACCGCTACCATAAACAGTATTTGCTGTATAGGCACTTCCATCACCTGTAGGAGCAGAAATACTTCCTGAAGTAGGATATGCAACTACCAAAATCTTATCCCAATAATTAGATTGAGTAACTCCTACAACAGGATTCGTCCATGATATAACACTTTGAGTGTTTGCAGAAGTTGCAGCCAAAGAAGTTACCGGCTGAACAACAGAAGGTACACCTGTTGTGGTGTCAATTCCATCATACGCACTTCCTAAATAAGAAATAGCTTGATAATAATAAGTTGTTCCTGTTGTTAAACCTGTGATATCAACACTAGTACCGGTTCCATTATATACTACAAAACCACCATTTCCGTCAGAAGAACCTGAACCGAATGTTGTACTTGCAGTGTAAGTACTTGGCGAACTAGAAGTAGGCGCAGGATAAACAGATTGTGTTGTGTTGTAAGCAACTACTAATACAGTATGTCCATTAGAAGGTGCTGTCCAAGTTAGATATTGAGAATTATCTGAGTTAGTGCCTGTAATTAGGTTTGTTGGACCCGGAGCAATAACCTTACCTGTTACCGCCACATTTACACTAGTTGCACCTGTACTAGACAATACTATATTTCCGTTGTAAGTAGCGATACTTAGTCCCTGTTTTAATCTAAAATAAATTGTTTGGTTTACTATACCTCCACTACTAGGTGTAAGCGAAAGATAAGCGGGTGAGGTAGTTGAACTAGCGGTTGAACTTCCTGCTGTAAAGGATGAGGAAGTAGAAACTTCATAACCTGCAGGAGGTGTAATAATTAAAGGATTAGTACCTAAACTACCTGCTTTTGCAGTAAAAGTTGAATAGGCTGAAGGTCCACTCGATGCATCAATATAATCGTAATTAAGCCCGCTAGTTGCTGTAGCCGAAAAAATAACAGGAGAAGCAAGGGCATAGAAATTATCGAACAAGTTGGTGTTTGTAGAAGTGGAAATTTCCTGCAAACCAAAAGCGGTCATGATTGAATCTTTGTACGTATTATCTGTTGCTGTTGATGCAGTGGTATAAACAGAAGTATTTGATAAAGGTTCTGCAGAAGAAGCATTCGTGTAATAAGACAATCCCCACTGACCTGTAGCAGAGTTATAGGTAACTTTTGTATTAGTAAATGCCTGTGCAGCCACTACATTTGAAATGGTAATAAATGCATGAAAGTTTGCCACAGACAATCCACCTGTAAAATAGCCAAGAGCAAGGTTATTTCCGGTAGCAGAGCCTGCAACTAAACAAACAGCATAACCACTTGCAGGAGGTACAGAGTTTAAAGTTGCTGTTGTTAAATTGGTGGTTGTAGCGGCTAATACTGCAGAATACATACTACCAGTTGATAATGGCAGAGTTGACCTTGCGGCTTTTATAGTTGCGTACCAAGTTAGATTACCATTGTTATTAAGTGGAACAGTAGTACTGAAATTTGCATTTGTAGGATAACTAGAAGAAATGTAATTTATTGAAGAATTACCCACCATTGAAAGTTGTGTTCCCGTTAGCCATGTAAATGGTGCTGTAGCACCACTAACCTGTGTAGTATAAACATTATAAGTAACAGCAGTAGGAACACCTCCATTAGAAACCGCAGTAACACCAGCTACTACGGGTGGTCCAACTGCAGGTCCATTACCTGAAGTACGATTAAAGTTATCATTAAAAACTAGGTTACTAATTACTCCTGAACCGGAATTGTAGGTTCCACTATTACTATAAGATCCAGCATTTAGTTTTCCACCTGCAGTCATAGTCAATGTACCACCTGAAGCAATAGTGACCGAACCTTGATTCATGACACTACCCGAAACAAGGGTTAGAGTTCCACCCGATTGAACTGTTATTGAACTTGCTGCGATATTACCGGAAGCACCCATTGTAATACTACCACCCGATGCAATTGTTATTGCACCAACTGTGTTTAAGACAGCCGCATTAATCGTAATATTGTTACTAACCGTGACAGTATTGCCTGCAGCGGGCAACACACTTCCCGTCCAAGTACCGACAGTGTTCCAATCGGTATTAGCAGCTGTTGTAGATTGTGCATTTACACTCATAATGCCGAGTGATAGGCAAATAAATAGGCTGAAGATATGTAAGCCTTTTTGATACATGTACTTTTTCATATTTAGCGTTTAATTAAAAAACAATTTTTGAAGAAATTATTGTGCAAACGGTGTGAAGCTTTAAATAAAAAGCCTCTTTTAATTTTACTTTTAAAATGGAGGTGCTTTTGAAGAATCAGGCACTAGCAATTTTTTCATGTCAATATATAATTAAGCAATTCATTAACAAAAAAGCATGCATTATGACAAACAGATAATAAGGCGCACACTTTTTTGGAAAGTAAAAATAGATGTTCCAATTTCAATTACGAAAAAAATCTACGGCATCGTTGCCGGAAATCAAATCAAAATAACATTTTGATTAATTCTTACAAAAGTTACTATTAATTACTACCTATAAAAACAAATGAAGCTATTTATATAACTCACCTTACGCAACAATTAATAAAGGATATTAATTCTAATTTATATTCTTCAACACTAAGACACAAATGCTCAAAGTAGCTCAAAGAAAAAATGAGGTATTGATACTTATGAAG
>CANCPA010000100.1 GCA_947379895.1 Chitinophagaceae bacterium
ATAATAGTATCTAAATGATTAAAATAATATTGGTAATACATAATAAAATAGCACCTGCTTTCTTTCCAACCTTATAATTTAGCACCCTGAAATAAACACGTTGCTTATGCTATTATTAGGTATAGATATTGGTACTTCATCCATTAAAGTTGCAGTTGTAGATGCAACTACTCAAAAAACAATTGTAACTGCACAATATCCTGATGCAGAGTCTCCAATTACTTCTTTACAGAATGGTTGGGCAGAACAGAATCCCGAAATGTGGTGGCAACATGTACAACAGGCAATCTTAAAAGCAAATGCTACTGGCAAGTATAATCCAAAAGATATTGCCGCAATTGGTATTGCTTATCAGATGCATGGGTTGGTTTGTATAGATAAAAATCAACAGGTTTTGAGGGATAGTATCATTTGGTGTGATAGTAGAGCAGTACCTTATGGAAATAAGGCTTTTGAAGTGATTGGTGAGGAGAAATGTCTTTCTCATCTGTTAAACTCTCCCGGAAACTTTACTGCGAGTAAATTGGCGTGGGTAAAAGAACATGAACCCCATATTTTTGAGCAGATAGATAAGATTATGTTGCCCGGCGATTTCATTGCTATGAAATTGACAGGAACTATTACTACTTCAGCTTCAGCTTTATCTGAAGGTGTATTTTGGGATTTTAAGAATAATGAATTGTCAAAAGATGTAATGAGCTTTTATGATTTCCATAATTCCATCATCCCAGAAATTAAGGATGTATTCACAGAACATGGTCAAATTACCGCAGCTATTGCTGAACATCTATCATTGACAGTCGGTATTCCTGTTACCTATAAGGCGGGAGATCAACCTAACAATGCCTTGTCATTGAATGTGTTGCAACCCGGGGAAGTGGCTGCAACTGCAGGAACATCAGGAGTTATCTATGGTGTTGGAGATACTTTAAGTTATGATAAACAATCTCGTATTAACAGTTTTGCACATGTAAATCATACTGCTTCGCAAACGAGGATTGGTACCTTATTGTGTATCAATGGAACGGGTATTGCCAATAGCTTTACAAGAAAGATAGTCGCAGCAGAAAAGTCATATAAGGTTATTGATGAAGCAGTGAAACATATACCGATTGGTTCGGATGGCTTATCTGTATTGCCCTTTGGTAATGGTGCAGAGCGGATTTTCAATAACAAATCGGTTGGAGCACACTATCAGAACATCAATTTCAATATACATACCGAGTCTCACATCTTCCGTGCAGTTCAAGAGGGCATTGCTTTCTCTTTCAGGTATGGATTGGATATCATGAAAGAAAATGGGATTACTCCTTCTGTAATCAGGGCCGGCAAAGCAAATCTCTTCTTTAGTGATGTATTTATCAGTGCTTTCGTTAATGCTACCAATGTTCCTGTTGAATTGTATTCGGCAGATGGTAGTGTTGGTGCTGCAAAGGGAGCAGGAATTGGTGCTAAAATATTTTCTTCTGAGAAAGAAGCATTCGCTAACGACAAACCATTGAATTTAATAGAACCTACTGTTCATGAAGCATACAATGAAGTATATGAATCATGGAAGGAATTGTTGTTGAAGCAAATAGGGGAGTAGAGGGAGAGGAGATAGTTTAAGAGGGAAAAAGAAAAGCAAGTCCTGAAAGGACGGCATATAATAGAAATGGGTAAAACCCATTATACAAGTAATGAGTCATTTAATCATTTTAATAAGTTTTATCACAGATATCAATTATCAATTAACAATTATCAATTAAAAGAAATGAGTACAGTTATCACAGGAGAAAAAGAATTCTTCAAAGGTATTGGTCAAGTAAAGTTTGAAGGCGTAGGTAGCGATAATCCGCTTGCCTTCCGTTGGTATGATGAAAATAGAATTGTAGCAGGAAAGCCATTAAAAGAGCATTTGCGTTATGCATGTGCCTATTGGCATAGCTTCTGCGGAAGTGGTGCTGATCCGTTTGGAGAAGCTACGCATTTATTTCCTTGGAGTGTGAAAGCTGATCCAGTTGAAAGAGCTAAAGATAAAATGGATGCTGCTTTCGAATTCATCACTAAAATGAACATTCCTTTCTATTGTTTTCATGATGTAGATGTAGTTGATTATGGCAATGACATCATTGAAAATGAAAGACGTTTGCAGGCATTGGTTGACTATGCAAAGCAAAAACAAGCTGCAAGTGGCGTTAAATTATTATGGGGTACAGCCAATTTGTTTTCTCACAGAAGATATATGAATGGTGCTTCTACCAATCCTGATTTTCATGTGGTTGCCCACGGTGGTGCACAAGTAAAAGCTGCAATTGATGCAACTATTGCGTTAGATGGTGCTAACTACGTATTTTGGGGTGGTCGTGAAGGTTATATGAGCCTTTTGAATACCAATATGAAGCGTGAACAAGAACATTTTGCTAAGTTCTTGCATGCTGCTAAGGATTATGCTCGTGCAAATGGTTTCAAGGGAACATTCTTTATCGAACCAAAACCTTGCGAACCAAGCAAACATCAGTATGATTATGATAGCGAAACAGTAATCGGATTCCTACGCAAATTTGATTTATTGAATGACTTTAAATTGAATTTAGAAGTGAACCACGCTACTTTGGCAGGTCATACTTTTCAACACGAAGTTCAAGTGGCTGTTGATAATGGGATGTTAGGTAGTATGGATGCAAATAGAGGGGACTATCAAAATGGATGGGATACCGATCAATTCCCTAATAACATCAATGAGCTAGCAGAAACCATGTTGATTGTTTTAGAAGGAGGAGGACTTCAGGGTGGAGGTATTAATTTCGATGCTAAAATCAGAAGAAATAGTACAGATCCTGCAGATTTGTTCTATGCTCACGTTGGTGGAATGGATATTTTTGCAAGAGCTTTAATTGTAGCCGATGAAATCTTGAATAAATCAGATTACAAGAAAATTCGTTCAAATAGATATGCTTCTTTCGATAGTGGAGAAGGCAAAGCATTTGAAGAAGGAAAACTTTCTTTAGAAGAATTGAGAGCGTTTGCTATCAAGAACGGAGAACCTGCTACAATCAGTGGTAAACAGGAATATTTGGAAAATATTATTAATCGTTATATCTAAGTTTTAAAGGTCAGTATTAATTAATACTGACCTTTTTTTCATAAAAAAGGCAAATCTTTGTTTAACAGTTGAAATAACCTCATATATTTGTCCGATAACGTTATAATTTCAATAATTAGTCACTTAAACATCTTCTAACTTTTGTCAAATGAACAAATTAGCATCTCAAGATTACATTGTATTTTTAGTTTATTTTATAGTGGTAGCTTCTTACGGCTATTGGGTATATAACCGTAAAAAAAAGGCAGAAACTAGTGCGTCCCACGATTACTTTTTAGCAGAAGGATCACTTACATGGTGGGCAATTGGCGCCTCACTTATCGCATCAAACATTTCGGCAGAGCAATTTATTGGTATGAGTGGTAATGGTTTCAAAATGGGGCTAGCCATCTCTACTTATGAATGGATGGCTGCTGCTACTTTAATGATTGTTGCCATCTTTTTTATTCCTGTATATCTTAAAAATAAGATATACACGATGCCTCAATTTTTGAATACTCGTTACAATAGCACAGTTGCCATGATAATGGCTGTGTTTTGGTTGTTGTTGTATGTTATTGTAAATCTTACTTCAATTCTTTATCTTGGAGCATTGGCTATAAGTAGTATTTCTGGTGTAAATCTTTACGTCTGTATGTACGCATTAGCAATTTTTGCTATTGTAATTACATTGGGAGGCATGAAAGTAATTGGATTTACTGATGTTATACAAGTATTCTTTTTGATATTAGGAGGTTTGGTTACAACTTACCTTGCACTTGATTTAGTTGCTCAGCAATACGGTAGTACCGGTGTTGTAAGTGGTTTTAAATTAATGATGGAGCATTCTTCTGATCACTTTCACATGATATTTAAGAAAGATAATTCGAATTTCCCTAGTCTACCTGGTTTAACCGTTTTGATTGGTGGTATGTGGATTGTAAACTTAAATTATTGGGGATGTAATCAATACATTACTCAACGTGCATTAGGTGCTGATTTGAAAACTGCTCGTGGAGGAATACTTTTCGCTGCATTTTTAAAGCTCTTGATGCCTGTAATTGTGGTGTTGCCTGGTATTGCAGCCTATGTATTAAATCAAAAAGGATATTTCACAAATCATGAGTTGATGGATGCTTCAGGCGAAATTGTAGGCGATAAGGCATACCCTACATTATTAAACCTGTTACCTGTTGGATTTAAGGGACTTTCTGTTGCGGCTCTTACTGCTGCAATTGTTGCTTCTTTAGCGGGAAAGGCTAATAGTATTGCAACGATTTTTACATTAGATATTTATCAAAAAAAGATAAAGCCAGCTGCAACTGAGGGCGAATTAGTAATTACAGGTAAATTGACTGTTTTAATTGCCATGATTATTGGTTGTGTTATATCTCCATTGTTGGGTATTGATAAAAAGGGTGGATTTGAATTTATTCAAGAATATACTGGGTTTGTAAGTCCAGGGATTTTTGCGATGTTTATCCTCGGGTTCTTCTGGAAAAAAGCTACTTCTAATGCTGCGTTATTTGCAACAATCGGAGGGTTCTTACTATCTGTATTATTCAAGTTCTTACCTCATTTTGTAGGTCTAGGTTTCTTGGAACCTCTTGGTTTTGCTACACTTAATAATGGTGTTTATGAAATACCTTTCTTAGACAGAATGGGCTTTGTATTTGTTATTTGTATGGTGGTAATGTATTTAATCAGTTCGTTTGATAATAGAAATGGTGTTACACCACATGCATTGGAAGTTGATACTAAGATGTTTAAAACAACTAATGGTTTTGCAGTTGGTGCATTGATTATTGTGGGTGTATTAGCCGCCTTATATTCATTCTTCTGGTAATACAAGCCATTTAGTTTGTTTAGATAAATTATTAAAGCGCCCATTCTTAAAAGAGTGGGCGCTTTTGTTTTACAACTTTTCATACATTTTTCAAGAATGAAAATATGTTTTTCATGGTGTACTTAGTTATTTCGAATGAGTGTTTGGGAAGGTGCTTGACAAGAATGTTCCGTCTGCCGATGGACAATTGCTTAATTCTTGCTCTATTGTCCCATAGTGTTAGGGGTCTGCCGAAACTACTGCCAAAAGAAAGCATAATTGCTCAATTACTGCAGTCTGCAAGCACTTTACTTAACACTAATGTTATGGGGCTGCATTGTCTCCTCGTTCGGTCCAATTAATCGAATTTTGTATTGCCAAAAAGAACTCTAAAGAAGGATTTGCTAAATCCAAGTACATCTATATTAAATCATTGTAGCTAATCATTTTAGCCCTCTTTTTTTCTACTAATCTCCAATATTAATTTTGTTGTGTCAAAACTTTACAATTCTAACTCAACTTGTCAACGGGTTATTTAAAATCATAAAACAACACTGCTAAAGAAATTGTATACAAATTAGGTTGGTATTGAATTTTTAGTACTTTACATCCTTAAATAAAGAATACTCATGTATTATTGCTAACCTTCAAACACACAATGCAATTGCTTCACGCATGCACGCATTTTTGAAGCCGCAAAACATTCAGTTTTTTGTTCTCACCTCTTCTCATTATCAAAAGAAACAGTTTATCCTGTTCAATCTTCCTTCAAACCACCTGTTTAGTTTTAAATTATTGACAATTTTACGGACACTTTTGAATAATTAATATACATCAAAAGCACATAATCAGCAATTTAGAAGGCATTGTCATTCATTAAGACAACATAGTGATGCGCTTGTTCCATAATTCTATCGGAATTGACTATAATGCGAGCAGTATTCGTAATACTGCTCGCAAAAATTGAGAAATTGAGATAAGTATTAATGATACTGCGAGCAATTATTGCAACATTTCTCTCCTTTTTAAAAAATAGAGATAAGTATTGACAAAAACGCTCGCAGTAATGAAAACATCGATCGCATTATTTGCAATAACACTCGCAGTTTTATTAATACTTCTATCTTTTTGATTGGGAATGTAATCTAAACTGTGTCAAGCCCGTTTTAATAACCTTTTAGAGAGATATTTTTAGATGTTCTAGTATGACTTTTTAATTTCCAAACAGGTCTTATATATTAATTGACACCTATTTTATATTTCCTACTTCCAAAAATGGAAGATTGATTAAGGGATAATCAATTTAACCTCCTGTAAAAATGGTTTTCAGACCAAGCCCTTAATTACTAAATCCTAGTATATTATTTTCAATACTTTCAACCATTAACTTTGGGCTTTATCAATGATGGATATTATGCATACAATTACTTCTTTGAAGGAACTACAGAAACTACATTTTATTGGTGTTGCAGGAACAGGGATGAGTGCTATTGCTCAATATTTGGCTGCGGAAGGAAAAAATATAACAGGAAGCGACCGCTATTTTTTTCCTAACCAAACAAATGAAACTAAAAATAAATTAGAGACGGAAGGCATTGCTTGCTTTCTTCAGGATGGAAGTGGTATTGATAATATGACTCAATTGATCGTTATTTCTACTGCAATAGAGGATTCGAATGTGGAAATTCAAAAGGCGAAGTCTTTAAACATTCCAATTATAAAAAGAGCCGAATTGTTAAGTCTCATCCTTAAGGATAAGAAGGGAATTGCAATTGGTGGAACAAGTGGAAAGAGTACTACTTCTGCAATGTTGTTTGATATTTTGGATTATGCTGGTTTACAACCCGGTATCATTAGTGGTGCAGGGTTAGTGCGTTTACAAGAACAAGGCAAGATTGGAAATGCACAGCTTGGTAAAGGTGATTGGTTGGTAATTGAGGCAGATGAGAGCGATGGTTCGATTGTAAATTATCATCCTGAAATCGGTGTTTTACTCAATATTGATAAAGACCATAAAGAAATTAGCGAACTTGAAACCATCTTCGAGACCTTTAAACGTCATAGTAAATATTTTATAGTAAATGCATCTCATGAGTTAACTGCGCCATTTACGCAAGAAAATAGGCAGAACTTTTCTTCTTCAAATGCAAAGGCAGGTTATTATGCCACTGATTTTAAACAAGTAGGTTTAGAAATTAGTTTCAAAATAAATTCTATTCCTTTTGCACTTCATGCTATTGGTAAGCATAATATGGAAAATGCGTTGGCTGCCGTTACTGTGGCTTGTCAATTAGGTGTTAGTTTGAATGTATGTAGTAAGGCTATAGCAAATTATAAAGGAATATATAGGCGCAATCAGGTGTTAGGGAATAAGAATGGAGTATGGTTAATTGATGATTATGCTCATAATCCTGCTAAGGTAGCAGCAGCAATTATAGGGGTGCAGCCGCTTGCAAAGAAGGTGATTGCTTGGTTTCAGCCACATGGGTATGGTCCTACTCGATTTCTACGAAACGATTTTGTCGATTCAATAAGTCAGTCATTACGACCACAAGATGAAATATGGATGAGTGAAATCTTTTATGCCGGTGGTACAGCTATTAAGGATATTAGTGCTAATGATTTAATACAAGATATAAAAGCAAAGGGTAAGAAGGCTTTTTTTGTAGAGGATAGAAATCAATTAGTAGAAACACTTAGGGCACATCTGACAATTGATACCGTTTTGTTATTAATGGGTGCAAGAGACCCAAGTTTAGATGTATTTGCAAAGGAAGTGTGGAACGAGTTATAAGTTACAAGTTGCAGGTTACAAGTTAGAAGTTGCAAGATTCAAGTTACTGCTTATCTTGTAACTAGCAACTTGAATCCTGCAACTTGAATCCTGCAACTTATTTTTATTTCACCAACGTTCCAACATTTTGACCTTCGATAACTCTTAGGAGATTGCCAGGTTGATTCATATCAAACACGATGATTGGCATCTTATTTTCCATACAAAGAGTGAAGGCAGTCATATCCATTACTTTCAAGTTTTTGGTGATACATTCATCAAAAGAAAGATTTTCAAAACGAGTAGCGTTAGGATCCTTTTCAGGGTCAGCAGTGTAAATTCCATCTACTCTAGTCCCTTTTAAAATTACATCAGCTTTCATTTCAATTGCCCGCAAGCTACCTGCTGTGTCAGTAGTAAAGTAGGGATTACCTGTTCCTGCTCCGAATATTACTACACGTCCTTTTTCAAGGTGTCTTAGTGCTTTTCTACGGATATATGGTTCGGCCACTTGTTCCATGTGTATAGCACTTTGTAACCTAGTATAAACGCCCTTTCTTTCGAGCATAGCCTGCATAGCCATTGCATTAATTACTGTAGCTAACATTCCCATGTAATCACCATGAGCGCGTTCGATACCACTATCTGCTTCATTCATTCCACGGTAAATATTACCGCCTCCAATAACAATCGCTACTTGTACACCTAAATCAGTAACAGATTTAATGTCAATTGCATATTGTTCAATGATTTTCGGATTGAATGGATCCCCGTTTCTCTGATTGCCTAATAGGGCTTCTCCGGATAACTTTAATAAAACACGCTTGTATCTAGGTAACATGAGCAAATCTTTTAGTTCGGCTGCAAATAACCTCATTTTTTTCCCTTATTCCAAAGGCAATTTAAAATAATTTATAATAGTCAATCCTTTATGCACATTATCTCCCCTTTTTATGTAGATAAAATCACCTTTTTTTGTCAAATTATCTTTTTTGGGCTATTTAGCAATAGTAATTCAAATTCATTTATTTAATTATGGCATCACTTTGTGCGAAACCTTCCTTTTTTAATAGGAAAGAAACAGAAATGGCTAAGTTTCAAAATTGGAGTAATAATCGTTTCTACCTCTATTTGGGAAACTACAAAATTATAATGGTCTCTAAATCATTGAAAGTTTTTTCAACTAGCGAAATTTTTTTATTCACCCGTTGTAAAGAAAGCAACATCGAGTACGATTTCATTACTTACTTTCGCAGCCATTTTGTAGCTGTTTAACTTTTTTATTATTATGTCATTATACGCACAAAGAGGTGTCTCTGCCCAAAAAGAAGAAGTTCATGCTGCTATCAAAAATCTAGATGCTGGATTATATGCGAATGCATTTTGCAAAATGTATCCTGATTATCTTGGAGGAGATCCTAATTGGGTAAATATTAGTCATGCTGACGGAGCGGGAACCAAAAGTATTCTTGCTTATCTCTATTGGAAAGAAACAGGAGATAAAAGTGTTTGGAGAGGGATTGCACAGGATGCTGTTGCAATGAACTTGGATGATTTGCTTTGTGTAGGCATCTATGATAATCTCCTTTTCTCGTCTACAATCGACCGAAATAAAGCAGTTATACCCGGTGAAGTTTTAGGAGAAGTAATAGATGGTACTCAGGACTTTTTTAATATCTTGAAGACCTATGGTGTAAATATTCATTATTTGGGAGGTGAAACGGCTGATGTTGGAGATGTAGTTAGAACGATTGCCGTTAATGGTACAATGACTGCAAGATGGCCCAAAAATAAATTGATAACAAATGATAAGATAGGAGAGGGGGACGTAATTGTAGGGTTTGCAAGTAGTGGGCAAGCAACTTATGAAATTGAATACAATAGTGGGTTAGGAAGTAATGGTTTAACAAGTGCAAGGCATGATGTATTGAATAAACATTATGCTATGAACTTTCCCGAAACTTTCGAACCTCAGCTAAATGAAGGGGTTGTGTATATTGGTAATAATAGATTGACGGACGAAGTGGAAGTATTTAGTAATAAATTATCAATTGGTAAGCTGTTATTGAGCCCAACCCGAACTTATGCACCTTTGTTAAAAGCGTTGTTAGAGAGTCACTTTGAAGCAATCAATGGCATAATACATTGTAGTGGAGGTGGGCAAACAAAGTGTATGAAATATTTGCCTAAACCATTGAAGATTGTAAAAGATAATCTATTTACGATACCTCCAATTTTTCAATTGATTCAAAAAAACTCAGGTTCAGATTATCGAGAAATGTACCAAGTATTTAATATGGGGCATCGTTTGGAGATATTTACCAATGAGACATCTGCTTTGGAAATGATTGAAATTGCAAAACAATTCAACATAGAAGCACAAATAGTTGGTAAAGTTTATCAATCAGATAAAAAGGAATTGGTGTTGAGTGGTACATTTGGCGAAATCATTTATTAATAAGTGTATTTGCCACATGGGAACAAAGGGGCAAGTTGTGTTCAACTTGGTAAAATAAATAAAAAGTTATATTATGTCAGAAACAGTTATATCGCTCGAGAACGTAAATATTTATCAAGGGGAAAGTCTTGTGTTGCAAGATGTTAACTTTAAAGTTGAGAAGGGCGAATTTGTGTATCTAGTAGGAAAAACAGGTACAGGAAAGAGTAGTCTATTGAAAACTTTATACGGCGAGCTTTCCTTGAAGGAAGGTAAAGCAAATGTTGTTGGTTTTGATTTGAGCGAAATGGATTGGAAAAAGGTGCCATTTCTACGTAGAAATTTAGGAGTTGTATTTCAAGACTTTCAATTATTGACTGATAGAACCGTTTATGATAACTTGAAATTTGTGTTGAAGGCAACAGGTTGGAAAGAAGAAAAGCTGATTGAAGAGAAGATTAATGATGTTCTTGATAAAGTAGGACTTAAAAGTAAAGGATTTAAAATGCCATTCGAGATGAGTGGCGGCGAACAACAAAGAGTAGATATTGCTCGTGCACTCTTAAACTCCCCCAAACTTATCTTAGCTGATGAACCAACAGGGAATCTAGATCCTGAAACAAGTGATGAAATTATGCAGCTTCTATTTCAGATTGTTGAAGATTACAACGCAACTATATTGATGGCTACACACGATTTTATAGTCATTAATCGTTACCCATCTAGAATACTCAAAACGGAGAGGGGACTTGTTTTTGATAGCAGCAACCCCTCATAGTATAATGTATTTTGTTTGTATAATTTAAAAAGGCTGCCTCTAATTTGGAGGCAGCCTTTTTTTACATAAATGATGATTTAAGTCATCACTCAAATTTCTTGATTAAAGTAGTCCTTTTCCTGCCAAGTATTCAGCAATTTGAATGGCATTAGTTGCGGCACCTTTACGAAGGTTGTCACTCACTATCCAAAGATTTACTGTCTTAGGTTGAGATTCATCCCTACGGATTCTTCCAACAAAAACTTCATCCTTTTCGTGTGCCCACAAAGGCATTGGATAAAATTGTTCAGCATCATTCTGTTGTAATACAACGCCGGGTGCTGTTGCTAATAATTGCTTTAATTCTTCAAGATCGAATTCATTCTCAAACTCAACATTTACACTTTCGCTATGTCCACCAACAACAGGGATACGAACGGTTGTAGCAGTTACCTTAATGTTGTCGTCTTGCATGATTTTGCAAGTTTCTTTCACCATCTTCATTTCTTCCTTAGTGTATCCATTTTCTAGGAAAACATCAATCTGAGGAATGACGTTCAAGTCTATTTGGTATTTGTACGCCATATCGCCTTCAATGCCCTTTCTTTCATTAAATAGTTGGTCAACTGCTTTTTTTCCTGTACCAGTAACACTTTGATAAGTGCTTACTACTACTCTCTTGATTTTATATTTAGCATGTAAAGGTTGTAATGCCACTACCATTTGAATAGTACTACAGTTAGGATTAGCAATAATCTTATCTTCTTTGGTCAATACATCAGCATTAACTTCAGGAACTACCAATTTCTTAGTAGGATCCATACGCCAAGCGCTACTATTGTCAATTACTGTAACACCGGCTTCTGCAAACTTAGGTGCCCATTCAAGTGATGTGCCACCACCCGCAGAGAAAATAGCAACATCAGGCTTTGCAGCTACACCATCAGCCATACTTACTACCTTGTACTTCGTCCCCTTATATTCCACTTCTTTGCCTACAGAACGCTCCGATGCAACGGGAATTAATTCTGTTACAGGGAAGTTTCTTTCTGCTAAAACTTCCAACATTTTTGTGCCCACAAGGCCTGTTGCCCCTACTACGGCTACTTTCATTTTAAGTCCTCCTGTTTTACTGTATTTAAACAGTTTTTTAATGAATAATTGTTATGATGATGTTCGTAAACGAAAACAGCCTTCCCGATGTGGGAAGGCTGTTTAATATGTTTTAAAATACACACACAATTATACCTTCCCTTGTGGGAATTGCTTAATTGTCTTTATTGTTGTATTTGTACTATTTATCATTTCGGACGCAAATATATAGGGGAAATTTATTACGAACAAAAGATTTTGTTTTTATTCAAAACAATTTAGCAATTTGAATTTATTTAATCATCATTACCTTCCAATAAACAACCAATAAATCCAATTTCGATAAAAATGACTAACATACAAAGTCATGAAGTTAGGATGTAGCATTACAACTTTATTTTTACTATCGATACATTTAAAATGGAGATGTTTGATAAAATAGTATAAATGACAAATGGAAAATGTAGGTTTTGAAGTGAGAATTGATGAACAGAAAAATTGTCAGATTCAGATATGATAAAATTCTTACTAAGATGTTAGTCGACCTTCAGTCTTCAATCAATTTATTAGATAATACTAGTTGAAAATGCCAACTAAAATAACACACATAAAAATTAACTAGCCATTTGACACCGTAAACCAAAAGCGAGTTCCTTTGCCTTCTCCACTCTCAACACCAATTATGCCATTATTTTGTTCAATAAACTCTTTACACAATAGCAAACCTAGTCCAGTACCAATCTCATTGTTAGTACCTAATGTTGTATATTTTTCCTTTGTTTGGAATATCTTCTCTATGTTTTCAGGAGCAATCCCCACCCCACTATCTGTTACGCTAATTTCTAAAAACCCCTCAATGCATTTAGCTGTCACTTCAACATGCCCTTCTTTGTTACAGAATTTTATTGCATTGTAAACCAAATTTCTTAATACGAGGTCAATCATGCTTTTATCAGCATAGATGATTGTATTTAAGGGGGTTTGATTTGATAGTTTTATTTGTTTTTCGACTACTTGATTTTCAAAAAGAACCAATTGGTTTTGAATTAGCGAATTAACATCAAAGTATGTTTTATTAACTGTTGCCCCTTTCAATTGTGATTTAGACCAATACAGTAAATTTTCAACTAGGTCGGTTGTATTGCTAACCCCACGTACGAGTATTGGAAGTATTTCATTAAACTTTACTATAGATAATTTTTCAGTGACTAATAGATTTAAAAAACTTTGCAAATTCTTCAGTGGTCCTCTTAAATCATGCGAAATAATAGCAAATAGCCGATCCTTAAGTTTTCCTAATTCCTCAATATGCTCGGATTGATGTTTAATTTGCTCATTATAATTTTTCAATTCTCTATTTGCGCGTTCAATAGCTAAATTTGCCGTCATTAGCTTATTTCTTGAATATGAAATTAAAATTGTAAGTCCTATTAGGACTATTAAAGTACCAAGAATTGCGGCAATCAATAGACGCTGATTTTTTAGTTCTGCATCTTTCTGTTTCTCCTCAGCTTTAATAACCGCTAAGTCTTGCGCCTTTCTCTCATTTTCAAAAGATTGCACTATATTGTTATTACTAGCAGATTGATCACTGTCATTTGCTATCATATAGAGGCATTTATATTTAAATGCCTCCTTATAATTGTTTTCTTTTTCAAGAACATTACTATAAATATTATAAGCTTCTACTAGCGACTCTCTGATGTTACTCGCCTGTGCAATTTTTAA
Organism: Chitinophagaceae bacterium; assembly: GCA_947379895.1. Lineage (GTDB taxonomy): Bacteria > Bacteroidota > Bacteroidia > Chitinophagales > Chitinophagaceae > Parasediminibacterium. Next base: position 13,677 of record CANCPA010000100.1, read on the forward strand.
TCCCTTTTGAACATTTGTTTTTGCACCTTTCAAATCATTCATTGCCAAATAAACTTTAGCATAAATAAGAATATCTGCCGAGCCAGAATATAAATCATTCAGACTGTCTGAAATAACTGCTGCTTTACTTGCATTAATAATTGCTAAAGAATAATTTTTTTTTAGATAATAGGCTTCTGCAAAATTGGTGTAGATGTAATGAAGTAGGTAATTATCGTTATCTAGGCTAATTCTTCTAGCTCTTTCAAGATAATATAGTGCTTCATCAGGACTTCCTGATTTGAATAATGCATCAGAGAGATAAATATCACTTCTGCAAACGCCAATAGTATCCTTAAATTTTGTAAAATATTCTATAGCAATTTTACAGTATTCTATGGCAAGGGGATAATTGCCGATATCTGTATAACAAGCACCAAGGTTTAACTTAATGCCTGCAATAGCCTTTGAATTGTGTGTTTTATAGGCAATTTTATAGCTTTTATCAAAATTGATGATTGCATTAGAGATATTGCCAACTTGTTCGTATCCCTGACCTACCATATCATATAAAAGAGCTGATCTTTTTTCATCCTTAATATCCAAAGCTATCTGTAGAGCAATTAGGCCGTAGTGGATTGTTTTTTCAGGATTTACATCCCTATAATATGAACAGGCGGAAAATAATAGATCAATTCTTGTCGTATCAATCTTACATTTTTTAAACTGATCCACAATACTGTCTATTCTCTTTTCTTGTGAAAAAGAATGACAAAAATTAAATAAAAAACAGAGTAGAAGCAGCGTTTCTTTCATTAAATCTTTTGTTGAGTTGTGTTTTTTACTTGAACTTGACTCTTTACCTTATAATTAGTAATTATATATCAAGACCCTTCAACTCAATATTTATAATAAAGAGATTGTTATCATTTAATGTAAATATTTCTTACAGTGTATAGAAGAATGTAACACTCTATTCCAATGGCAATAAATAATTCAAATAATCGATAACATTTAAGTTCTTATTTTTGTTCAATCAGCTATTTTTTGTTTCTATTTAAGAAAGTTTAACCGAAAGAAACCTTTAAGTAATAATGAACAAAATGTTTTATGCTCAAATATATGAAAGTGCATGAAAGTTTTTAGCTGAGTGAGGATATACCGCAAGGTAGACTGCCAAGTTTCGTGTCTCCACACAACTCTTTAAGCGAAAAACTCTTAGGCAACCCTTGATGAATCTAAGTGATTATACATTATAATTCCTCATGTTTCTTTGTGAAAAGATTTGTATTCCTTGTGGTGAGTCTTAATATGTAGTAAATATTTTTCAACTCGAATTAATATTTCCTACTAGATGTTATTGGTACCATAAAAAAAGAACAGGCTTTCTATTTGAAAGCCTGTTCTTTTAAAGTTATTCTTGTCTATTAATTTATTTCTTTACATCTCCTGAACCAAGTGGTTTGTCTTTTGCGAAATCAACAAGTATTGGAGCCGCAACAAAGATAGAAGAGTATGTACCTGTAAATACACCCACTAACATTGCAAATGCAAACCCTCTAGTCACGTCGCCACCAAAAATGAACAAAATCAAGATGGTAAGGAACACTGTCAATGATGTCATTACAGTACGACTCAATGTTTGATTAATCGCCTTATTGATAATTGAAGCATTCGACTCTCCCTTCATTAATTTACTATCTTCACGAATTCTATCGTAAACAATTACAGTGTCATTCATCGAGAAACCGATTACCGTCAAAATAGCCGCAATAAAATGCTGATCTATTTCTAATGGGAATGGAACAATTTTACGAGCGAAACTAAATACAATCAACGTAACCAAAACGTCGTGCAATAAAGATACAATTGTACCCAAACTATAACGCCAATCACGGAAACGAATAAAGATGTATAAACATATTGCAATCAATGCAAAGATTGTAGCCTTTGTTGCACCTGCTTTTAAATCTTCGGAGATAGTAGGTTGTACTGTTTGAGAACTTTGCTTGAATTTTGTATCAAAATCACTATATGATAAACCTGAAGGCAAATGACTTTTTAACCCTTCGTACAATTTAGTTTCAACATCTTTGTCAATACTATTATCAGCACTCACTTCAGAAATTCTGTAAGCAGTAGTAATGTTTAATTGAGTAGCAGAACCTACAGTTTTAATAACAGGAGCTTCTCCAAATGTCTTCTTCAAATCATCTCTAATTGCGTCGGTGCTAACAGGTTTGTCAAACTTGATTGTATAGCTACGACCACCTTGAAACTCAACACCCTTATCAAAACCATTGAAATAAGAAGCTATACCTCCTATTAATACAAAGGCAGACAACACATAAGCAAACTTTCTGTATTCAATGAAACGGAATGCAGCATGCTTGAATACTTTTCTAGACAATCCTGTAAAGTAATCAAAGTGACGGTTTTTGTTCATGTATAAATCAGTAACCAAACGAGATACCAAAATACCGCAGAACAAAGAAAGTAAAATACCAATCATTTGGGTTGTAGCAAATCCTAGTACAGGACCTAAACCAAAGTAAAACAAGATACTTGCAGTTAAAAAAGTAGTTACGTGCGCATCCAAAACAGGAGCTAACGAACGTCTGTAACCTTCCTTCACTGCAGCTTCGTAGTTTTTACCCTTTGTGATTTCTTCTTTGATTCTTTCAAAAATGATTACGTTAGTATCTACAGCCATACCGATTGTCAAAACCAAACCTGCAATACCTGCAGCAGTTAAAGTAAAGCTTAAGGCGCTTAAAATACCTACCGTAAACAAAAGGTTCAATATCAATGCAATGTTTGCAACCCATCCACCTGTATTGTAATAAACAAGCATTAAGCCAAATATTACAAGGAATGAGATTAGGAAAGATAATGCACCACCTTGTACTGCCGCCTTACCCAATGTAGGCCCAATTACTTGTTCCTGTACAATCTTGGCAGGAGCAGTTAATTTACCACTTGTTAATATTTCAGATAAGTCCTGAGCTTCTTTTGTAGAGTAATTACCACTAATTTGTGAATTACCTGTAGTAATCGCATCATTAACAGTAGGTGCAGAATAAACAAAGTTGTCTAAAACAATAGCAATTGGTTTGTCAATATTACGGGAAGTCATCTTCGCCCAAATATTAGTACCCATTTTATCCATGTTCATTTTGATGGCAACTTTACCACGCTCATCAAAATCTTGTTTAGCATCTGTTACATGTTCGCCCTCTAATTCTGCTTGTCCATTATCCAATGTCTTTATTGCATACAATTGAAGAATGTTTCTTGCTTTTGGATCGTCAATATCCACTTTGCCATACAAGAATGACAAGTTTGCAGGAAATTTAGCTTTTACAATATCCATATTCAAATAGCTATTCAATAGACCTGTATCAGAGCTTTGAATATATCCTAAAGATGATGGAAATATTGTTTTACCTGTCTTAGTTTGATAAGGTTGATTAAACTGTATCAACTTTCTGATTGGCGCTTCATTTATTTTATTTTTAGAAGTATCAGCTTTTGCAGTTGCTTTGGTACTATCCTTTCCTTTAGATGTATCAGCAATTACCTTAACACCATTTAAATAATCCTGAACTGTTTTATCTGCAGTTTTGATGCCTTCTGCAATTTCACTCAAGTTGTAAACTTCAAAAAACTGAAGGTTAGCAGTTGATTGCAAATATCTGCGTACTCTTTCAGGATCATTTGCACCTGCTAATTCGATACTGATAATTGCTTTAGCAGGGTCCTTATTAATGTTTGGAGAAGCAACTCCGAACTTATCAATACGAGTTTGAAGAATACGATAAGTATTGTTGAACGCAGCAATAGATTCTTCTTGCAAATAAGCAGTAACCGCCGCTTCGTTAGCATCAAATTTTAATTTACCGTTACTTTTTGCAACGAAAAATGGAGCTAAACTAACACCCGGATTAGTAGATTTGTATGCCTCAGTGAAGAGTGTAATCAAATCTGCATTACTGTTTGCTTTTTTAGCAACTGCAGTTTCTAAAGCCTTATTGAAGGCTGCATCCTTGGTATAATTAGCCAAAGATTTAATCAAGGCATCAAGTCCAACTTGCATAGTAACACTGATACCACCTTGTAAATCTAGACCTAACATTAATTCCATGTCTTTTGCACTACGGTAAGTAGTAAGACTTAGCAAACCAATTTTAGTGTCTTTGGTACTATCCAATAAACGTTGTAATTTGATTCTTTTAAATTCTTTAAGAGAATCAGCATACAAAGCCTGAAGTTCCTTGTTATCAGGGTACTTTTTTTCTGGGGCAGGGTAATAAGCAGTCAGCCATTTATCAGCCTTGGCTTCCATGCTACTTTCATGGCTTCGAACAATCCATGTGAAAGAAAGTTGGTAAACACAAATCAATATAAGTGCGATAGCGAAGAATCGTACTAAACCTTTCAATTGCATACAAAAGAGAATTTATTTTTAAAAGTCGGCAAATATAAGGGAATGGAT
>CANCPA010000101.1 GCA_947379895.1 Chitinophagaceae bacterium
TTATATATTCAATAGAATAAGGTTTCACTTGTGCATGAATAGAAATAGACTGAAATACAAAAACAATGAGAGAAAGAGTAGTGATAAGTAATTTCATATTATTAAGTTGTAAGTATTAAGTTGTACGTAATACGTTTAAAAAATCCTGAATAGTGTTAAGTTGTTCAAAGTTTACTCTGATTGTGTTTCCTACGAAAAGATTAATCATCAAACTAAACTTTCCTTTTCCTGATTTGACTCTGTTTTATGATATTGAAAATTCACCTTTAAACACGGCTACCCAACTTAAGTCATGTTATAGTTGTTTTATTGAGATCTACTATTTTGAATTAACAATCTAAAACTGATAGATGTTATTATTAATCTGTTACTTACCTATTAGAGTGTTTTGGATGAGACTTGACAAAGTATTATTTAATGAAACTCCATTTTATTTGCTTTTAACGTTGTGATACATTTAGATTTATTACTTTGCAGCCTTAAAAAAAACATAAATAAATTAAAGAACTCGTTATGAAAAAAGTTGTTTTCGCATTTGCGCTTATTGTTTCTGCTATTGGAATTTATTCGTTTACTCCAAAACTTGCTGACGGAGAAGTTTATAAGGCAAATACTACTAAAAGTAAAATAGACTTTATTGGCTCAAAAACTGAAGGATATCATACAGGTACGTTCTCCTTAAAAAGCGGAGAATTAACAGTTGAAAATGGCAAAATCATCTCAGGCAAATTTTCTGTAGATCTTAATTCTCTAAAAATAACAGACAGTGCAGGAGAAAGACTAGAAACTCATTTAAAGTCGCCTGATTTCTTTGATTTATCAAGATCAAATGAAGCAACATATTATATTTCTAATGTAAAATACATTTCAGATACCAAAGCTGAAGTAGATGGTATACTAACACTGAATCGAGTTACTTCTCCTGTAAAGTTATTAACAACAATTCGTGGTATCGATGATAAGAAATTATTTGCAGAAGCAGCCTTTGTTTTAGATAGATCTTCTTTCGGCATGAGCTATGGCAAAGGGAAGATTGCAAATGATGTTCAGGTTTATATTCATCTTTTTGCAAATAAATAAGCCACTTTTAAAATATCGGTACAACTTTTGTTTGTATTATTTAGCCCTTCCTAGGTCAGGAAGGGTTTTTTATGATAATTTATTTGATTTCATTATCATAGAGTTTTTTGTTTCAACATTCTTTTATAGTTTTATCGCTTTTCTAGTACGGTATTTTTTTATTGAAATTGTTCTATATACAAAATGGCAAATATTTCTTTCGACAACATTATTAATGCTTTCGCACATAAATCTGATAGAGGATTAAAGCGCTCTCGTTTCATTTTTGGATTAATTGGCTATCCATTATTTGTACCAATTGCAACTCGTTTAACTCCTCTAGTGATGAAATCGGGGCTTCCAGTAATTACAAGATTTATTCGTAAAACAATTTTCAAACAATTTGTTGGAGGCGAAACAATACAAGCAACTGCAAAAGTGGCGACTGTATTGAGTGAATTTAATGTAAACGTCATCCTAGATTATGCAGTAGAAGGTAAAGAAGGCAATGCCAACTTTGAAGATGCAACACAAAAAATAATAGAAGTTATAAAATATGCTGCCACACAGCCTAATGTACCTTTTATAAGTATTAAAGTATCTTCATTTGCTGACTACGAGTTATTAAGAACGTTAAATGATGCGCCTAGATTAAGAAGTGGCATTCATGATAATGAACAAGAAATAGCAGAATGGGATAAGGTATGTGAACGAATGTACCGAATTTGTGAAGCCGCTGAAGAAAACAATGTAGGTGTCCTAGTTGATGCCGAACAAAGTTGGTTGCAAGACCCTGTAGATAGACTAACCATCGAAATGATGGAAGAATTCAATACAGAGAAAGCTGTCGTTTATAATACACTGCAATTATACAGACATGACCGCTTACATTTTCTTAAACTATCTCACAAAATTGCGGTAAAGAACGAATTTATTCTTGGTATTAAATTAGTAAGGGGCGCCTATATGGAAAAAGAAAGGGCGCGCGCTATACTTACAGGTCATGCATCTCCTATTCACGATACAAAAGAAGATACTGATAGAGATTTTGATGCAGCAATAACATATTGCATTGATAACCTCACAAATATTGCTTTCATTTTAGCCTCACACAATGAAAAGAGTAATATGCTTGCCGCAAATCTGATGGAAGAAAAAGAAATTGCACCTAATCATCCCCATGTTTGTTTCTCTCAACTATATGGAATGAGTGATAATATCACCTTTAATCTTGCTAAAGAGAATTATTCAGTGTGTAAATATCTTCCTTTTGGGCCATTGAAAGATGTAATTCCATATTTGATGAGAAGGGCACAAGAAAACACAAGTGTTAAAGGACAGACAGGAAGAGAATTAAATTTGATAAGGAGAGAAATAGACAGAAGGAAATTAAAGCAAAATGCAATGCAGTAATTTCCTTCTTACATGAATTTCAATGGAAAATATATTTTGAATTTATCTAAGGGAACTTGAATATCAAAACGGAGTCTCTCTCTTTTTGCTTTTACAAATTTCAATATACGTTACTAAAATATCTATAGTATTTACTACATAAATTAAGTAGTTTTTTACGACAGGCTTTATCGTTTTTTTACTACAAAAAAGATGATTACACGTATTATTTACTATATTTCATATTACTCTACACTTAAACTTTCATATCTTAATTCTTACTTCACACCACTATTATCAACAGCCATTACTGGTGTTGCACCCAATTTTTTAATTACTTGCATCACTTTGATAGCAGTTCCAAGATGCGAAGTACTATCTCCATTAATTACAACAGAAGGCTTATCTGTTTCTTTAGCTAAATATGATTTCAATTCAACTTCAAGGCTATCCATCGGCACTATTTTTTGCCCTATATAAAGCTGCTGATTCTTATCTACTGTAATAACAACCGTTTGTTTAGCCTTCGTATCACTCTTTGCCTTAGGATTAGAAACCTTTATTACATTTGGATTTGCAAGTGTAGAAACAATCAAAAAGAAAAGAAGTAAAATAAATAATATATCATTCAGTGCACCTGTATGCACTTCTGGATGAGTTCTTAATCGCTTACGAATATTCATAATTTCAATGTTAGATTATCAGTAAGATTAGCGTGTAGGTTCTTGAAGAATATCAATGAAGTCGGCACTCGCAGCTTCCATTTTATTTGCAGTCTTATCTATTTGTGTAGATAAAAAGTTATACCCAACATAGGCAATCAATCCGATTATCAAACCTGATGCACTCGTAACCATCTTTGTATATATTCCGCCTGCAATAGTCCCAAGCGTATATTCACCAGTAGAAGCTATGCCATAAAATAACTGAACCATCCCCACAATTGTTCCTAAAAATCCAAACATAGGAGCAATACCGGCCACTAATGAAAGTATCGAAAGGTTTTTCTCCATTTTATACATCTCTAATTTGCCCACATTCTCCATACTTTTCTCTATTGCATCTATATTTTTACCAATACGCTGAATCCCCTTTTCAATCATTCTTGCAACAGGATTATCAGTATTCTTGGCCAAATTTCTCGCAGCAGAAATATTTCCTGAAACAATATTATCTCTAATTACTTTCATAAAACTACTGTCTATTTTAGAAGCTTTAGTAATAGCAATAAGTCTTTCTACAAAAACAAATATGGTGATTAACAAAAGAAAATAAAGCGGATACATAATAAATCCACCTTTTTGTAACAACTGCCACATCGAAATTTTTTCTGCTACCGGAATTGCATTTGCAACTACTTTGGCTGTAGAATCGGCGATAGCACTACTAATTTGCAAGAAATAAAACATGTGCAATAAATTTATAAGTGGCTAAATTAGTCCCATTGACTCAGTTATACTTTAATTGTGTATAAAATTGTGCTACGATTAACGTTTATTCATTTGATTGGAATTGTTTTAGACATATTTAATTATAGGTTGTAAGTTAAAAATGACAGGTATTAGGCGCAAAATGAAAGGTAATTTATACGATCAAGGGTTTTCTTAATTGTCATTAATTATAATTGAATGTTCAATTCCAATTACTCCTTTTATATCATAACACAAACCTCATAGAATACAAATGACGAATACAAATTATTGCATTAGTCATCCATTATTTTAAGCTAATTGACAAACTTCATCAATTTCACTCTTTACATACTACCAACTACTCACCAATATTTATAGCCTACTAGTTTTGCCAACTCAACTTTTGCAAGACACAATTGATACTGATATTGCAATTTAGTTAACTGTGCCCTTTGTAAATTAGTACTAGCATTTGTTAGTTCTAGATTAGTTCCTACACCATTTTTAAATCTATTGGCTGCAAGCGTATTTGCATATTTTGCTTGATCAATTTGACCTTGTGTATTCCTTATTCTTTCTAAATTAGAAGTAAGATCTGTTAAAGCCTGTTCAATATCCTTCCGGTATGTGCTATTTAACGATGCAATTGCTAACTCATTTTGCTTAACTAATGTTTGTGTTAGGGCAGTTTGCTTTTTAGTTCTTCCTCCATCATAAATTGGCACTTTCAGTGCAATTCCTGCATTATAATTGAATCTAATTTGATTCACTTCAGGCACATATCCATTTTTCAAACCCGCATCTGCACCAACTATTACTGTAGGTTTATCACCAAGTTTAGATAATTCAACCTCACTTTGAGCTTGTTTTACCTTTGCTAATGCTATTGCAAATTCAGGATTACTCTTTTTTGCTTCAGCAATCCCTTCTTCTACATTTTTTAATAGCAAATCAAAGTCAAAAACATTGCCCTCAATCTTTCCTGAACCTGTAGTGTATGCCAATAAATTCTGTTGCTTATTTAATGAGTTTTCTAAGTCCACCTTACGGTTACCTTCCGCATCTATCTGTGTTTGGATAGAAAGAATATCGATTTTTAATGCATCTCCATTATTGAATTTACTTTCAACTAAAGTTCTGTTTTCATTCAAGAAACTCAATACACTATCCTGAATACTAATCGCATGTTTTATGAAAACAATATTATAGTATAAGGTCGTAACCTGTGCTGCCAATTGGTATTTTACGAAGTTTACATTCGACTCAGCAATTTGTAAATCAGTTTTTGATTTCTCTATATTAGCCTTTAATCTTCCAAAATCAAAAAGTACATAACTCGCATCTGCATGTGCATCTAAATTATGAACAGGCGCAAACTGAAAGACAGAACTTCCAAATGGAATTTCTATTTTTGGTTTCAAGTACCGGTAAGAGGCTAAGGCATCTACAGTTGGACTATTTATACTTGCTATATCTAATTTTTGTTTGGCTATTTCTACCGTATTTTCTATTTCTTTTACCTTCGGGAAATAAGAAAACGACTGATTTATAAAAGCCTTTAACTCGTTATTTACTACTATCTGTGCATTTGAAGTACAAATGACTGAGATAAAAAACAATGTAATTATATTTTTTTTCATCAAAAAAGATTTACTGCTTTATTATTTTTCTTTAACCTTACAACTAGAACTTATTACTTAAACCCTAACACTTAACACCTTATACCCTATACCTTAAGCCTAACACCCCATACCTAAAAACGTAAAACCTATAACTTATCACTTATTACCTATTACTTAATACCTAATGCGCCTCCGCTGCAGCCTTCATTGTTGCCTTCATTTCTGATTCTGTTTTCTTCTTATTCGTTAAAAACATAACTAAAGGAAGTACCATCACAAAGAAAATAGCGATCAATCTAAACGTATCTAGATAGGCAAGATAATAGGCTTGTCTTTCAACAGTAGCATTCAAAATCCTTAAAGCCTTACCTGCGGCACCTGCAAAATCGCCCGTCTTACTGATGATTCCTTGCGTAATCAGATTTAATCTCTCTGTCAATAAAGGCGACCCCGCAGGCATTGCACTTACTAAGTTACTTCTGTGAACCGAGTATTGATTGGCTATATAATTATTCGCAATAGCAATACCAAATGCCCCTCCTAATTGACGAATCATATTATTGAGTCCAATCCCTGTTGCGTAATCTTTGGGTTGTAATCCCGCTACGGCCTGATTGATTAATGGCAACTGACAAAAAGCAATACCTATCCCACGGACTAGTAACGGAGGAAAAAAGTCGCCTCTTCCAACATCTATACTCACTCTCGAACTCATAATACTGTACAATGAAAACAGGAGATAGCCAATAATAATCAGCGGTATCGGCGATAGTCCTTTACTCATAGATATTCCGATTACAGGCATCAGAAATACACAGCAAAGAGTAGGTGCTAGAAGTGTAACACCAGTTTCATAAGCCGTAAATCCTAATACTCTTTGTGCCAACACAGGAAAAACAAACACAGAAGTATAGAGTCCAAAACCTGCAACAAATGTAAAAACTGTTGTAAATGCTAGGTTTCGGTTCTTCATTACCCGAAGGTTTACTGCAGGCTGTTTAATATTAAGTTCATAAATAATAAAACTAATGAGTCCTACAGCAGCAATACCGCTGCAATATCTGATTACTTCACTACTAAACCAATCCTCACTTTCGCCACGTTCTAAAACATATTGCAAGCAGCCAATACCTGCCATCAATAGCATGATTCCGGTATAATCTATCTTTATGCTGTCTTTCTTTTTTCCTTCATTTTCCTTTTTATCAATAAAAGTCAAGGAAAGTATAGTTGCAATAATTCCAATCGGTATATTAATCGTAAATATGAGTGGCCATGAAGAGTGGTCGATGATATAGCCTCCTAATGTAGGTCCTAGAGTTGGACCTAAAACAATACCCATCCCAAATAAACCCGAAGCTTTTGGTCGGTCTTTTGGAGGAAATGTATCAAAGAGTATTGCTTGTGAGGTAGAAAGTAATGCCCCCCCTCCTATTCCTTGAACAAACCTCCATAAAATAATTTCTACAAGAGAATGTGATTGCCCACACAGGTACGAAGCAATCGTAAAGACAATCATTGAGGCCACATAATAATTTTTACGTCCAAAATATTCTGCCAAAAAGCTTGTTAAAGGAATGATAATTACATTGGCAATTGCATATGAAGTGATTACCCAACTGATATCCTCGATACTAACACCAAGACTACCACTCATATCATTCAATGCTACATTTACAATTGATGTATCTACCAATTCCATAACAGCAGCTGCAATTGTTGTAATCACAATAATTGCCCTAGCCAATCCTGTAGGATAAACCACAGGCGGATGTGCGTATGTTGATGCCATGTTTTTAAATTACTAATTTCGAATTATCAATTACAACTTAAAATTACAAATTACGAATTGCTATTAAAAAACTGATAGGAAACGTAATTCGTAATTGAAAATTCGTAATTATTTTGCTACCACCACATACACGCTTAAACCTGCACGTAGGTATTGTTTGTATTTGGCAACATCGTTTATCCAGATTTTCACGGGTAAACGTTGTGTTACCTTAACAAAGTTTCCACTGCTATTATCGGGAGGTAGTAAGGCGAATCTAGCCCCTGTTGCATCACTCAAACTTGCTACAGTGCCCGTTATTTTAACGTCAGGATAGGCATCTACTCTTAAATCAACTTCTTTTCCAGGTATAAGAGACGATATTTGACTCTCTTTAAAGTTCGCAACTACCCAATATGTAGTATCATTTACAATAGAAAACAATGGAGTTCCGGCTTGAACAAATTGACCTTCACTAACATTCTTCTTACCAATCTTTCCTGCTTGTGGTGAAAATATCTTTGTATAAGTCAATTTTAATTTAATTTGGTCAATAGACGCTTGTTTAACTGCCATTGTTGCCTCTGCCCTTTTAACTGCAGATTCTAAAACTGCAATTCTGCTCTCTGCTGAACCCAAATCATTGTGGGAGTTTTCTAATGATTTCATAGCCGTTTCGTAAGCGAATTTACTATCATCTAATTGCTTTTTGGTGATTGCTTCTGCTGCATATAGACTCTTATCACGGTTAAAATCTTCCAATGCTTTCGCCTTTTTAACATCACTTATTTCAATATTGCCACGATTAACTTTCAATGAAACTTGTGCATTATTCAAAATAGCTTTTGCATTTATAATATCCACACCTGCTTGTGCGTATTCAGCTTCTGCAGCCACTATTTGCGTTTGCAATTCAGCATCATCCAATTCTGCCAACAATTCTCCGGTCTTTACAGAATCATAATCCTTAACAGTAATGCTTTTAACATAGCCTGAAACACGGGGTAATACAGGCGTAATTTGAGTTTCAATCTGTGCATTATCAGTAGTCTCGTGCGAGAATGTAAAACTCAGTTGCTTGTAACCAAAGTATCCGCCAATAATTATTACTAAACCCAATATAATTGGCTTAACAGGTGACTTTTTTTCCTTTTGCATATTTCCTTGTTCCATTGTTTTATATTAATGAATGATGTAAATTTTAAGTTTTAAATTATATATTTTGAATTATGATTTCTAAACTGAAAGTGAACAATGATGATTTATAAATTAACAAATAAAAGATGTGCATGTACCATCGATTTTATATGCTTTATCAATCTAGTCTTAAAAGCCTCATCATGATAAGGGTCATTTGTATTTGGCTTTGCCAATATTTGATTACACATGTTTTTCGAAATCATTACTTGATTAATCGAACCAATAATTGTTGTTACAGTCAATATTGAATCTACTTCTTTAAATATTTTCTTCTCAATCCCCCTTTCAATAATTGCAGCAAAATTTTTTGAATTTCTCGCAAAGGCATCACTCAGAAATTGATGAATGTCTCCACGCTTTGTATCCATTAATTCTTTGTAAAGGAACTTATGAAAGTCGGCACCTGCCATAATTCTCGATACATAATCTTCAATCAATGCATCAATTTTTTCTATTTCAGATAGGTTAGTATTTGCTTCTAACTCCTCAATCCTATCTTTCATATACATTGCCTTATCTTCAATAATTGCTTCAACTAATTTCTCTTTACTACCAAAATAGTAGTTAATCATCGCCACATTAACGGATGCATCGGCTGCTAAATCACGGATACTAGTGCCCTCAAAACCCCTCTCTGCGAAGAGTGCAATAGCATGTTCCATTATATGTGCTTTCTTATCAGTAGCCATTTTTAAAATTCTATGAGGTGCAAATATTAAACAAACGTTTGAATTAATCAAACGTTTGTTTAAATTATTTTTAAATCAAATAACTTTTATCTTTTTTCGTAAAGTGAAGAACAGATTTTGTACGAAATAGTTTGATTAATTCAATGCATTTTAATGGACACATTAAATATCATAACATCGCATTTTAAAATCTCCATTTTTTATTTTTGGGATTTCAAAAAAATAATTTTCAATTTTCTAAACACCCTATAAAACCTTTTAGTACTTAATTATGATTTTTACTTTCCTTATAACATATTAATATTTATGGGCTATTTGCTACACACAAAAAAATATATGCCAAATTTTAACCCTGAATTATATATCTTAATACTAAGAATCTAGTTTACAAATCCACAACACTCATTTCTCATTTTTTTAGCTTACTTGCAAGGCTTATTTAAGTCCAATAATCTATTTTAAACACTTTTTTTTTAAATCAAATATCAAAGCCTCTTCCATATATCCATTACTCTGCTTTATAAATACCCTGTACAGATAAATTGTTCTACTATCGACAAATCCTTCTAGAAAACATCGGCCACAGTATAGAAAAAGGCGGATATAAGATAGAAAATAGCGGCCATGGTATATTATTTTTCGTCCATGGTATTTTATTTTGCGGCCATAGTATATAAATAACCGATTATAGTATTTCTCTCAGCGATTATAGATGTTTATTTTCAGAATACAAGATAGAAAACTGCGATTATAGATATTTATTAAGTGCATATTAGATTTCAGCTTTGGTATATGAATTTCAATGGAGTCCTATAAATTTTGACAAACTGAAAACAAGTCAGCATCTTTTATACAATATGCAAATGAAAAGTCATGAAAAAAGAGTTTAGCATAAAATTGTAATCGTTGTTTCTATACAGACTTTCAATAGTGAAGAACATAAGCAACGAAGGAAAGGAATATTCAAGATTCTGATACCCAAGTTTTAATAACTCTCATTAGGATGAAACATTTGAAAAAATCAACGATAAGATGAAGCAGAAACAGTGTCGGTTGACATAAAAAAAGCATTGTCACATTTAATTTAAAAATTCAATCCTGTTCCAAATTGCACCCTAACACATTTTTTTTGTTTTGGGATTGTATTTACATGCCATGCAATCAGCACATTATTCAATTTGATTTTGTAAAGAATCTACAGTTTGTCTTTTGCTCTATATTAGATAATAATAGGAGTTGAACTAAGCAAAAGTTTTTTAGTCATGATATAATTAATACAAAATCATCTTGATCATTTAAATTACTTTTATATTTGAATCTGATTAATAAATCAAGAAGCATTAATCAATAAATATTTACAATTAATAAGTTTTGAAATAAATAAAACAGAATTTGAATTATACTCTAATTGATGGCAAAAGCAATAAAAATATACGAATCGAAAGAAGAAGTATTTGGTAAACACCTAAGGTTTAAAGAATGGATTATGTATTCGGGGCGCTTAACTATTTATGATCGTTCGACAAAACCCATTGTTTTGAAACTAAAAAGTGAAATTTACGATGACATTATTTCAATAGGAATGGAAGATTCGATAGAATTTACAGGAAAAAGCATTACTGAGGTTTATCAGAAACTAAATTCCTGGTTTAAAAAAAGAGGGGTAGATTTTTAGACCTATCAACAACAATTATTAAATAATTTACCAGACAAAAATGGTTAAATAACTTAATTATTGTTAACTAATAAACATTATACATTCTTTATCAATTAAAATTTAGTACCAACCTATTATTAAAAATAAATTCATTGATGCTTAACAAAGAACTAATTGAAAAGAGTAAGAATAGTGTATTATGTTGGCTAGCAACATCCAATAAAAATAATGAACCGAATGTTTCCCCAAAGGAAATTTTCTTATTTAAAGACGATTCTACCCTATTAATTGCTCACATTGCATCACCAAATAGCATTTCAAACATCAAAGAAAACCCAAATGTTTGTGTTAGCTTTATAGATATTTTTGTACAGAAGGGATTTAAAATAAAAGGTATTGCACAATTGATAGATAGCAACAATAATCAATTTGAAAATAATTTGAATCTATTGACTAGCACATTTACGAATAAATTTCCGATTAATATAATCATAGAAGTAGCTGTTTTAAAAGTAGATACAATTCAAGCTCCTAGTTATCTCTTTTTCCCTGAAACAACTGAACATTCACAAATAGAAAGTGCTTGGAATATCTATAAATCTAAGGTTGATGGTCAATATCAATAGATTATTAATACGAATTTAGAACAACATTTTAAAAAATCAGATAAAAAAAAGATGTACGATAAACCCGATTTCAAGGCAAATAATGAGGCAGAAGTAATTGCATTCATGCAAGCAAATCCTTTTATATTATTATGTGGTGTGGATGAGGATGGGTATCCTGTTGCCACACAAGTCCCTGTTTTAATAGAAGAAAAAGAAGGGAAACTGTATTTATATGGACACTTAATGCGTAAACAAGATCACACAATTGCCTTTCAAAACAATCAGGCTGTTTTAGCAGTATTCACAGGGGAACATTATTATGTTAGTGCAACCTTATATAGCACTGCAAACGTTGCAAGTACGTGGAACTATTTGGCAGTTCATGCTAAAGGAGAAATAAAGTTCATGAACGACAACGAACTTTACCTTCTTTTAGTAAAATTAACCAACCACTTTGAAGGCTCGGAAGACAGTATAGCATCAGTAAAGAAGATGAGTCCTGAATATGTTAGAGATAATATGAAGGCAATAGTAGGTTTTGAAATTGAAATAACAAAACTGAGACATGTTTTCAAGGCTAGCCAAAATAAAAATGAAGAGACAAAACTAAATATAATGAAACAACGAGAATTGGACTCGTCTAGAAAATAAATTTTAGGCTTTAATTAGTCTAAGAAAGGAGTTAGCCCAAAGTTCACCAAGTTTGGCAGCACCTTTTTTGTTTGGATGTAAATAGAAAGTGCCTGCATTCCCTTTTTCGGGCGTATGATCGGTTAAATAATTCTTTTTAAAATAATCATATCCATCACAATCACCTAAAAACACTGAATCAGGATATGTTTGAGAAAATTCCTGAATCAATTGTTCAATTTCAGGAGTATAAGTACCTAATCTATCAAGAGCATCTTGCAAATACATGGCACCATTATAGGTATTATTGCTAAACCAAATAGGCTTATGAATTACAACCTTGCAAAATGGATACAACTTGAGTAATTGATTAACGATAAGAGATAAATTGACATGGAATTGATGAGGCAAAAGTGGTGCTCCATTTATCCCTTTAATTGCACTATCATTTGTACCTAAAAGAATGGAAAAAATTAAATACTCAGGTTTACTATGCTGTTTCAAAAACTTATCTGCTGCCTTTTGCACATTAGAAAAGAGGTATTGATTTTCAGGAAGAAAATCAATAGTAGTAGCCCCACCAACACCACAATTGACAAAATGCACTTTTAATTCTTTTAAAGTGTTTTGCAAAACATCAGTAGCAATAACAGGAGGGGCAGTTGACTTTGGACTAAAATGATTGGAACCAAAAGTGATGCTATCACCTATATAAACAACCAACATTTGCCTTTGACTTTTAGCTCCAAAATACTTATTTAAAAATTGAAAACTCATGATTAAAACATTATACTCAACACTTTCATTTAAAAATATACAAAAAATATGACTTGATTTTAACAAGTCAATTTAGATACCTTCTTCAACAACCACAGTTCTATTAAAACTCTCTTCCAAAGAGATAAGAGTTTCGGTACGTTCAATTCCTTTTATTTTTTGTAATTCGTCATGCAAAACAAAACGTAGTTGTCGGATATCCTTACATACGACTTCTGCAAACATACTATAGTTTCCGGTGGTATAATTGACACGAACTATCTGCGGAATCTTTTTTAATTCTTTTGCTACATCATCATATAAAGAACTTTTTTCGAGATAAATACCGATGAAAGCAATAACATCATACCCTAATGCCCTTAAATCGATAGATAACTTTTTACCTGTTACAACTTTCAGTTCCTCAAGCTTTTTAATTCTGACATGAATAGTACCACCCGAAACAAAAAGTTTCTTACCTAAATCGGCATAAGAGATTTCAGCATCATTCATCATCTCTTGAATTATTTGAAAATCAAGTTTGTCAAGTTGCAATTTAAGGCCATTTTTATTTTCCATATTAGAGATTATTCAAAATATGGCACAAAATAATAAATATTTTCTAAATATTACAAAATCCCATTAAAATATTTGTACCATATTGCACAATTCACTTAATATTGCATCCTCAAAGAAGGAAATAAAGGCTATAAGCCAAATATTGTTTGAGAAAGTTCTTAATACTGTGGGGTGATGAAATTTTTGGCAGACATGCCCTCTTGTCTCGGGGGTGAGGATAACGGGATAAACATAACATAGAGCCGGATTTGTAGCAATACTTACCCGACCAGGGTCGACCACTGAACTTTGTGTTACAGCTAACTGCTTCGTGGAGGTTCGATCCCTCCCCCTACAGCTACTTAAAAGGCTGAAACTCTTTACTGATAAGGGTTTCAGCTTTTTTATTTTACCTTAGGTGCTAACATTCGGTGCTAACTTTTTTTAACTTCTCTTTATTTAATTTTATTTCCCTTTACCATCGAAATTCCTTGATTAGAAAAAACTATCTAACTCATTTGCAGAAAAATAAGATTTCTTAGTCTATTAAAATTAGATTCTCCGTTTAAAAAAAATAAGAATCAACTCAATTTTTTAGAATTAAATTAGTAACTATTTTCTCGAAAAAATTATATATCCTTTTTACAATTTATACTAAGTAGTAAGTCGAACTTTGAATATCAGCGTATTGAATTAAAAAAGAAAATATGACCTATTTGAAGTAATTATTCAACTCTCATTGAAATTGAATTTAGGAGAAAATAAAGATTACTAAATACTTATGGTAAGTACTTCATTGATATTGGTTGTGTAGCGATGGGATAAATACTGCTGCTTTAATCGCCAGTTATTGTTATAACCTAGCCTAGCAAAGCGTACTAAGTCCTTTCCTAAAGTTTTATTGCAACCGTCCAATATCTTCATTAAATTGTTATTTCTTTCCCTATTTATGGTATCAAACATGCCAGCTTGAATTTGTGATTCAGGAACAATATTAGTTAGCATTATACCCACTTTCTTAAAGTTATATCCACTACGATAAATCTTGTTCAATCCCCAATTAGCATATTTAATCAATTCATTTGAGGCATTAGTTGCAACAGTTAATGGAATACTAATGGAATTAAAATATTGCTTGTCTGTTTTTCGAAACGAGTTTGTTTGTATAAATACTGTAATTAAAGTTGTGCATGATTTCTGATTGCGCAATTTTACTGCACAAGAATGTGTGTAATTTGCCAATGCCTCTTCTAAATCTTGCTTGTTTGAAAGTAATTTTCCAAATGAGCGAGCAGTACATATACCTTTTTTAGCTGGAGGTTCTATTTCTAAATCAATACAAGGAATACCTCTTAATTCTTGTAACATTCGTAAACCTACTACTGACATATTTTTCCTTACCCAATCATCAGGTAGATTAATAAAATCAGAAGCAGTCTTTATTCCCTTTTCTAACAATCGCTTTTCATGTGCTGAACCTATGCCCCATACATCACCAATTTGAGTATATTCTAAAACATCTCTTATTTTTTTTGCGGTATCTAAGATATAAACGCCAATTTCTCTATTCTCTTTTTTTGCATATCTGTTTGCCATCTTTGCAAGAGTTTTGGTTGGAGCTATGCCAACTGATACAGGTATGCCAACATTTTGAAAGATAGTTGATTTGATAGAGACACCTAGATTGAATAGTTCATTATCATGATACCATTGTGTATCAAAGAAGGCTTCGTCAATTGAATAAATTTCAATGTCTCCTTTGAAGTTTGCCAATGTTTTTTGTACTCTGTTGCTCAAGCTGCCATATAAGGTGTAGTTCGAAGAAAAAACAGCAACATCATTCTTTTTAAAGAAGTCGTCCATTTCAAAAGCCAATGCCCCCATCTCGATTCCAAGCTTTTTAGCCTCTTCCGAACGTGCGACTACACAACCATCGTTATTGCTAAGTACAACAATTGGTTTTCTATTCAAAGACGGCATAAATAGCCTTTCACAACTAGCATAAAAGTTATTACAATCAACTAATGCCAACATTTCTTAAACTTCAAATGCGTTAGTAATTATTCTTGTGACTGTTCCCCATACCGAGAACTCCATTCCCTCTACTATTGGAATTGGTTTGAATTTTGAATTGGCTGGCATTAGTCTTATCCCGCTACTATTTTTAATTAATCTTTTGATAGTAAACTCACCATTTACAATTGCTACGACAATATGGTTGTTAGAAGGAATAATAGCTCTATCTACTACAAGCAATGAATTGTTTGGTATAAACGCTTCAATCATAGAATCGCCTTTAACCCTAACCACATAAGTAGATATAGGATGGGGCATTAATAATGTATTGAAATCTATTTCTTCCTCCATATAGTCAGCCGCTGGGGACGGAAATCCAGCAGCGACCATTTGACAGTAACGTGAGATAGTAGGAACATCATTATTAATTATCCGATAAAATGAAAAAGTACTTGTTGCGACACTTAGCATAAATAAACTAATTTATTTAGCAAATGTAAAATAAAAAAGTTCTTACTTAAATTTATATTTCAAAAATTAGGATTATTTAGCCCTAGTAAAAAATTCTCCCCCAAACAATAGGGATGAAATAATTTAGGTTGAAATTAGGGTCATCCCCCCTTGTAATTAGATAGGCAAATTAATGGACATTAGTTTGCTGTCTAATTATCACTTATATTTTTTATGGCAACCCTAAATACTCTTACTTTTGACTTAACGTAGTATTAAAATATCAATTATGATTAACTATTCAATGAAATATGAAGTTTCAGAAACTGCTCGATTATTAAGTGTAAGAAGGGAGAAAGTGATTAATTGGGCGCACACATTTTCGAGCTATATTAGTAAAGGAGCAAATCCTGAGAAAGGGGAAGTTAGATATTTTAATATTAATGATATTCGTGCTTTTGCATTAATATCATTTTATTGGGATGAAAATCCAGACATTGAAAACATAAAGTATTTACTTAATTCCAATTGTCAATTTGATGATTATTTTATTGATAATTTTATTACGGGAATTGTTCCTCTATTTATTTCAATGCCAGAAAATATTGACGAATCAAGTAAGGGTGTCGTTTTTGGTGGTGAGTTTGAATTAAATGACATTTTTTCAACTGCCGAATCTTTTAAACTAGCTGGTGACAAACTTGTGGACATTGCACATGCAAACCTTCAAGTTGATGAATTGTTTCAACCAACAATTTATAATTATCGTCATGCTACAGAATTGTATATTAAGTCAATAATTGGTGTAGAAATTAGTCATGATTTAATTATCCTTTT
This sequence comes from Chitinophagaceae bacterium, assembly GCA_947379895.1. Taxonomy (GTDB): domain Bacteria; phylum Bacteroidota; class Bacteroidia; order Chitinophagales; family Chitinophagaceae; genus Parasediminibacterium. The sequence continues at coordinate 16,658 of CANCPA010000101.1, forward strand.
AGGAAAGCTAAAAGAGCTATTGAAAAATGATTTTAATACAATACCCCCCAAATGGTTTGAAAATATTATTGAAGCATTTAATTATGCAGACCCTTATGGAACTGCATTTAGATATAGTATTACAATACCTAATGAAGAATTGTATGCAGATATGACTCATATCAAAGTTTTGATGGGTTGGCTTTCCGATTCATTTAAGAGAATCAATCATGAATGTAAGAAATTTAATAAATTACATTAAAGCTGGCAGCGTATTTCTCTTTTAACCATTTTTTTGTTGGATGTAATATTTATGAATATTGAATTGATATATTTGATGAATAATGCTAGAATTTGAGATATTTATAAATGAAACATTGTTGATATACAAATTCATAAATTTTCTTCAAAAGACTATGGCAGATTAGCTTTTTTTTTATTCAAATTTTTATAACATGGATGTACAACCTGACAAACAAAACATTGATAAGCTTTTCTCAAACACAACCTATTATATTGATTTTTATCAAAGACAATACAAATGGACTGAAGAACCCATAAAAAGGTTACTTGATGATGTATTTTATAAGTTTAATGAAGAATATAAAAAATTCAAGGATTTAAGCCTACCATTAGACCAAGTTATAAGCAAATATTCATGGTATTATTTAAATACTTACGTTACAAATAACGTAGATGGTAAACTTTATATTGTTGATGGACAACAAAGATTGACAAGTTTGACATTAATACTTATCAAATTAAAACAACTTGCAAAAAATTTCGAATCACAATTAGAAGGTTGGGTTGCAAATAAAATTGTAGGTCTTTCTGGTTACAAGACAGATTTCTGGATGAATCACGAAGCTCACAAACTTTCAATGAAAGGGCTATTTGACGGCATTCCACTTGACAAAATCGATATGTCTTCTGGGTTGACTGCAAAAAACATGGTGAACAACTATTCTATAGTTTCATCTCGCCTTGATTTTGAAATTTCAGACAAACATAGATTAGAAAGTTTTATTTTCTATTTTATGCACCGTCTTGTTTTAATAAATCTAAATGTTGAGCAAACTGATGTTCCTATGGTTTTTGAAGTTATAAATGATAGAGGAGTTAAGCTTAAACCGTATGAAATTTTGAAAGGAAAGTTACTTGGGCAAATTTCAAAAGAGGAGTTAGATGGGCTTAAAATAAATGAACTTTGGGAAGAGCAGTTATCAAAAATTAATTCATTTAAAGAAGATGAAATTGACCAATTTTTCATGTACTTTCTAAAATCAAAATTTGCAGATACTATTGGCGAAGGCAGAAGATATGACAAGGATTATCATAGAG
>CANCPA010000102.1 GCA_947379895.1 Chitinophagaceae bacterium
TTCAAGGTACAAATGAGGTACAAATATACACAAAGAAAACAAATAATAAAACAAAGTATTGCAAAGTATAGAAACGAAAAAAGCCTTGATATACAAGGATTTCAGCTTATTTAGTAGTAAAATGTTAGGGGGTTGTTTTGGTCGGTTACTTTCCGATACAGAACTTGCTAAAAATATAATCTAACTGATCTTCAGTTGTCACCTCCCCGGTAATTAAACCTAAGTAATGAAGACATTCTCGGATGTGCAATGCAATCAAATCACTTGTAAGTTTATTTCTTAATCCATTCAATACTTCTTGTAATACATTAAAAAGGCTATTTAGAGCCTCAAAATGACGAACATTAGTAATAATGGTAGATTCAGTTTTAATTTCACCACCAATCGCCAACTTAATAAGCTGCTTCCTTAAATCTTCAATGTTAATTTTATCCTTTGCTGATATAAAAATTATATTATCAAAATCTTTAAAATCTGACTCATGAGAGCGATCAATTAAATCAATTTTATTTCCAACCAAAAGGAAATTAAAAGACTTAGTAGTAAATTCATCAACAATAAGTTTTAGGTTGTATGGCAAAAATTCATTTACATCAAAGAGATAAACAATTAAATCTGCCGACTGCATTTTATCCAAACTCCTTTCAATACCTAAGTTTTCAATTTCATCTTTTGAATGTAAACGTAAACCTGCAGTATCAATTAATCTAAAAAGAATGCCATCAATATTTAAAACTTCCTCAATAGTGTCACGGGTTGTACCAGGAATATTACTAACTATAGCCCGATTTTCATTTAAAAGAGTATTTAATAAAGTAGATTTCCCTGCATTTGGTGCACCAATTATAGCTGTTTGAATACCATTTTTAATAACATTTCCATATTTAAATGAAGCACACAAAGCAGAAACTTGAACAATAGAATCAAAAATTAAAGAATCAAGACGACTACGATCAGCAAATTCAACATCCTCTTCGGCAAAATCCAATTCTAATTCCAAAAGAGCAGAAAAGGTTAAAAGTTGTTCGCGTAAATTATTTAAAACAGATTTAAAACCTCCTCTTAATGTATTTAATGCCGCTGTTGCACTAGCCTTCGTATTACTATCAATTAAATCCGCTACGGACTCGGCTTCGGCAAGGTTCAACTTATTATTTAAAAAAGCTCTTTGAGTAAATTCTCCAGGCTTAGCTAATCTGCAACCCAATTCAATTAAAATTAAAATAACTCGCTCTAAAATATAATGAGAGCCATGACAACTAATTTCAATAACATCTTCTCCTGTATATGAATGAGGAGCCCTATATAAAGAAAGAACAACTTGATCAATTACTTCAGAATTATATTTTAAAAAGCCAATATGTAAAGAATGCGAGGGTAGTTGTTCTATATTTTTAGATTGAAACAAAGTATTAACTAAAGGAAATGCTAATACACCACTAATACGTATGATCCCAATAGCTCCAATCCCATTAGGTGTAACTTGAGCAACAATTGTATCATTCCAACTTTGAAAATGAAATTTCATTAAATAAAAATTAAAAAAAAAGCTTTCTCAAATGAGAAAGCTTTAAATAAGTATAAATAAATAATATTATTCTTCAGAAACTACAAATGTAATCGCTTGCCGAGCTCTATAAGCAACATTTCTACCGTTTTGAACAGCAGGTTTCCATCCTGGTCCTTTTTTTATTACTCGGATAGCCTCCTCTCTAGTACCGTAAGGTGAAGGATCAGCTTGCACATCACTAATATTACCATTCTTATCCACTAAGAAATTAACCATTACAGTATATTTTCCTGCAGGAGCTCCTTGTTCAGAAGGCAAAGAACTATTAAGATTTCTTTCAAGATATTTTTTCCAAGCTTCTTTTCCTCCTGGAAATTCAGCTTCAATTTGTACAGAGGTAAAAACCTTATCATAGTCTTCCTCTTGCTTAGGTGCTTCAACCACACCTGTACCTTTACTCTCTACTGCAGGAGCAACAATACCATCATCTTTAGCACCTTCCTGATTAATAGTACCAATCTTTGTTTCTTCTAACTTAGTAACTTCGGGAGGTGGTTCTTTTACTTCCTCATCCTTAACTATTTTAGGAGGTGTAAATTTGGTAATTTCAACTTTAGGAGGTTCTTGTTTTGGTGGTGGTGGAGGAGGTGGAATGTCAGGCTTTTTTTCCTGCTTTTTCATATCCTCTAAAGAAACATCCTGAACAATAATTTCATTTTTAGTGTCCTTCTTAAAATTAGTAGCAACAATTGAAATTAGATAAATAGAAAAACAAATTAAAAAGGTAGCAATAAGAGCATAAGTAATTCTATGATTGTAGGTTTTCCGTAAATCATATGCACCATATTCCTTATTTTTTCCATCAAAAATAATATCTAATATATCTGCAGACAGTATTTTATTAACATCCATTTCTAATAATTTATCTATATTATTAACACAACAAAAAGCAAAAGATTAATTAGTCTTACTAAACTTTTCAGTTGCCTTTATCAATTGATTTTCACCATCAGAAATATCAACCAAAGCATAACGCTTTACAACATTAATTGCCATTTCATCTAAAGCATCAATAACATTTTTATATGTTGATTCTTCATTAGGTTTTATTACAACAAAGAAATCATTATCATTTGTTGAATGTTTCTTGTTAATAATAATATCACGAATATCTCTAAAAGTAGAAGATTTAAAGTTTTTTCCAGCAGGATCTAAAATACCTTCATAATAAAACACATGATTTTCTGAGCCTAACAATATAGTTAAAGCACCTGAATTTTTAATTTTTGTGTCATTTTCAGGCTTATCAGCTTCTTTTGGTAAATTTAATTTAAAAGCTGTAGGCTGACTCATTGTAGTTGTAAAAATAAAGAAGGTAATTAGCAAAAAACCCAAATCAACCATTGGAGTTAAATCTATTCTAGTAGATAATTTTTTACCTTTCTTTACACCGGGACCTTTTTTATGACCACCACCCGAGGTATCCATTTCAGCCATAACCAAAAATATTTATCGTGAAAAAATACTAATCTTCTTTAATACCAGATTTTGATTGATTCAATTTCCAGAGATCAGAACCTAAGGGAACAGATTCAGGATTAGTAACCATTTGAAATTTGAGAAAATCATTCTTTTTAAAAGCATAAATAACATTTTTAAAAGAAGGATATTTCGATAAGTTATCTCCTTTAAGAAGTAAATTAACCCTTTGCCCTTGATATGAATCATTGACAATTTTCATCCAATCGATCAACTCATTAGTGGCACTATCCTTACAAGGAATACCGGGCAATAAATTACCTTTTCTTGATTCCTCAGGTATCTCTAAAAATGAAGACAATTGACTGAAACTAGTTCCAAAAAATTTAGATTTAGCAAATTTATTAACATCTAAATTTAAATTCTTAGTAGTATTCAAAGTTGTAGCTATAAATTTTAGCTTCTCTTGATCATCTAAAGAGAGAAAAACCTTTCCGTTTTTATCAATAGTAATCAAAACAATATCCTTATCAGGCGCTACTTTAGATGCAACTGAACTCGGCGAATTAACTGTTATAGCTTCAGAAGGTTTAAACTTCGTAGTTAAAATGAAAAAACTTAATAAAAGAAAAGCGACATCACACATTGCAGTCATGTCTATTGAAGTACTCTTTCGTGGCAATTTGGGCCTAGACATAGTAACAAATTTATGATTTTACAAAATTATTTATAATTAGACGCAAAACTCTGCGTTAATGTAAAACCAGACTCATCAATACCATAAGTAATAGCATCAATTCGCGTTGTAAAAATGTTATATGTAATAATTGCAATTGCAGAAGTACCAATACCCAAAGCAGTATTATATAATGCCTCCGAAATACCTTGAGATAATTTTTGTGCAGCCTCTCCACCACCGCTATCACCAAGTGCAGAGAAAGATCTAATCATACCTAATACCGTTCCTAACAAACCTAACAAAGTTGCTACAGAGGCAATAGTTGATAAAAATACAAGATTCTTTTCAAGCATTGGTAATTCAAGAGCTGTAGCTTCTTCTACTTCTTTCTGAATAATTATAATTTTCTGTTCAGTTGTAAGATCAGTTACATTAATCATTTCTTTGTACTTATGTAAACCACCTTTCATTACATTTCCAACAGCACCTTTTTGCTTGTCACATTCTGCAATAGCCTTATCAAGGTCTTTGTTAGCTAAATGAAATTGTACTTTTCTAATAAATTCAGAAATATTTCCAGTTCCAGCAGCTTTAACAATTGTCAATAAACGTTCAATTACAAATGTCAATACAGTTAAGAAACACCCTATCAAAATAGGAACAATAATTCCACCTAAATACATTTTTGAAAATCCACTTACAGGGCCTTCATGATTGGGCCAAAAACCCCCTTTTAAATCAGGCTTTGTAAAATTTGAAGCATTTCCAATAAAGAATCTCCAAATTATATAACCCATAAAAATACATGCAAAAGGTGCAATTGTAGATACTAGACTTGCACTAGATTTGCCAGAATTTGTCTTCTGAGATGGTACACTACCACTTGTTTTAACTTCCGCCATCGTATAATATTTAATTAAAAATTTAAAATTAATAAGCCCACAAATCTTGTTCGTAGTTGAACATTTTTTCCTTAATTGCATCTCCTTCTAACAAAACAAAAAGAGAGTTTTTTCCATACTTTTGTTTCAAAGTCTGATCAAAAGGATTATCTAAAGTAGATTTAGTTATAAAACTGCTAAACATTCTACTTTCAAATAAATCTTCCCAACTCATTCTCGCTCCAAAGTTTTTAGGATTGTATACTTGATATTTGGCTAGTGTAGGACGCAAATCAGGGTAATATAACCAAAATAATGTCCTCATTTGACCAAGTGATGTACCATCAGAAAGTGTAACAGGCATCATCGGCGCAATACCTAAGATACGTGTATACAATCTAGATGTTTCTTTATCAAATACTACTTCCTCTTTAATTCTGTATTTATAAACAGAATCAAGATTAGGTTCTTTAGACATAATATTATATTTAACAATATTTCCATCTAAATCATTAACAGGGATAGTGTCTGGTTTACCTGAAGAAAGAGATCCTAAGGCCTGTTCAGATGTCATAGGTGTAGTAAAACGATCATCAATTGGATCGAAAGCAGTAACACCAGATTTTACAGCACTAATCAAAATTGAGATAAAACGCTGTGACCCACTATTCTCAACTAATGAATACCTGAAAGGCAAATTAATTTTTTCTCTTGCATCAATCTCTCTCCAGATACGTTGTTTATAAACGGCATCATCTTCACGAATAAATTTATAAACTAATGGAGAACGATCTTTAACCAAGTTTGCCTCAATTATATTGTCAGGACGTAAAGATTGTTTAATAGTATCATTAATACCATTACCAGAACCAGAGGACGAAGTAATAGTTACATAAGGAATCTTTGACGGCGTCTGACTTGACTGAACTGGCTTAGCTGGCGTATTAGTAGCAGGTACAGCAGGTTGCTGAACAGTATTATTTCCTCTTCGAGCAGGAGGACGTGCTGGTGCAGTAGCTCTTCTTCTTGCTTGAGCACTAACATCATTTACTGCTATAGCCACTAAACTAACTATGCAAAATAAAAATTTTAAAAACCTATTCATGAGAATTAATTTGTTAAATTGAAACCAATTAATGGTAAACTTCTAGTTCTTCCGTCAGGACCAACAGCCTTAATGTCATCAAATGTAACTGTCGTACCATTAACACAACGGTCTATTACACGTTTTGCATCAGGACCAAATGCTGCACCAACATTTTGTGCAATACCGGGATTTTCAGTAAAGCCCTTACCTGTAGCATAGAGTGTATAACTTGAAATTGAATATTTGACACCTTCAAAAATAAAGTTTTCCAATTCAGCTCGCAAACCTTGTTGAGATTTAAAGACATTCGCAGATAATTTACCACCTTTACTAGAACCTACCTTAGCTACAGGATCTGGAATAGGCTTAACTCTAAATTTAAATGGAGTTGACTTATTATCAACGGTAACAGTTACAGTACATTCTGTACCGCCTGTAACATTTACGTCATACTTACCAGCAGAAGTTTTAGTCGAACTACCATTATCAAGAGAAATTGAAGTAGCTTCATCACCTTTCGTTCCGCCAGAAACACTTATAGGATTAGGTAGACCAATGTAGAAAATTTTAGTAGCATCAGCACTAACACTAGCACCTGTAGGAGAACCAACAGTATATTTTATTTCTTTTTCTAATGATCCAGCTTGACCATTAGGTTTTTTAAAGTCTATTCTTACTTTTTTACTATATGAACCAGGTGAACTTACGGTAGTTTTATATTCAGCAACACCTTCAGCATTCAATGGTACTGTTGAACCATCAATAGTAACACTAGGTTTAGCAGCACTACTAAAAGCCCCTACACCACCAGTAATTTTTAACTCTTGACCAGGCATTAAATATTCTGAACTTTGACTTGCTATAGCCTGAAACTGATCAAATACAATTTTAACAGCACCTACTTGTTTGTGACAATAGTCAATTATTGTAGCTTCACTATTTTTAATATCATTCTGAAATTTACTTAAAATAGTAACAGCTGCAACTGTGGGAGTCATGTGAAAATAAGTATAAGCCCAAGGCATAACTTTTCCACTTTTGTTTAAAGACTCAGGTACAGTCAAATCTAAAGGTAATTCATTTTCAAACTTTGATTTGAAAGATGGATCTATACTTAATAGCTTTTCTTTATAATCAGATAATTTTTGCAATAATTCAGCACCTGCTTTTTCACCTTCAGGTCCTTCAACTAAGATATGAGAAGCATCCAAATTATCGTAACTGTATTTAATAATTTTACCATCCGGTCCTTTCTCAGGCTTAGAATGTTCAATTAATTTATCTTTCAAATCTTCTAAATACTTGTTTACATCATCAGAATATTCCTTAGCCTTTTGAGCTTTGGGAAACCAAACTGATGCGGAGTCCTTTGTTTCAGCCTTAGCTAACATTTCTTTAAAGGATGCGAAAAGTGTTTCATCCTTTTTATCAATAATTCCGTTAGAATTATTTAAACTTCTATTTACCGTCTTAAAGGCATTTAATATTTCAGATGAAACATTCAGAGCTAACAATGCTGTTAGAACCAAATACATCACATTAATCATCTTCTGCCGCGGCTCTTTAGGTAAAGACATAAATTATAATATTTTTAAATTTAGTTAATAATGTTAATGTGTGATGTACTACGCACGGCCTTGCATAGCAGTCAACATATTACCATAAACCTGATTTAATTTACTAAGATTATTTGCCAAAGCAGAGATTTGCTCTTTTGCCTTAACCGCATCTGCTGCAGTTCCTTGCATTGTAGTTGCAACTTGCTCTAATTTACCATAAAATGCATTCATAGACTTAACATGATTGTTACTTTGTTGTAATTCCAATTCATACATTGTATTAATTGAAGTCAAATTCTTTGTTAAGTTTTGAACTTGAGTGTGAAATTGTTTAGAACTTTCAGGAGAAGAATTAAATCCTGATAAAGCATTTGTTGCTTGTGTAGCAGCTCCACTTATTGCGCCTAAAGAATCAGCAGCTTGTTTTGATTTCGCGCCAAAATCAGCAGTAGATTTAACAACATCCCCAATTTCGCCGAAATTAGAAACTGTAGAACCTAGCTTTTTAAATCCTTCACTTAATTTTCCAAGATTAGCAGGAGTAATATCAGCCTCTGCCAACATTTTTTCCATAGTCTTTACTGCTGTATTTCCTTTAACTTGTTCTAATGGAGCTTCTGCATGACCTTCATCAGAAGGAGGTAATAAACCATAAACTATAAATATCAAAGCCTCTGTTCCCAAACCGATCGGCAAGAAGAAATCTGAACCTGGATAGTGTTGAATCTTGAAAAGTGCACCAATAATTACCACTGATGCTCCGAAACAAACGAAAATGTTTAGTGCTCTATTTGCACCTTTTGAAAGACCTGCTGACATTTTTTTACTTTTTTAGATGATTGATATTTGTTTGATTAATAGAAAACTAAGTTAAATAACTGATTTATAAATTTAAGATTTACGAGGTACTAAATCAATAACACATCTAAATCCAATATAAGATTTTGCAGTATCTTGATATTCGTAATTTCTTGTACTTGTCTGCAAATAATAACCTACATCTTTCCAAGAACCGCCTCTAACAACTTTTCTTTTCATACGAGGAGGATCATCTTCTTTTGCATCGTATCTTAAATCTGGACTCATATCATGTAAAATATTATATGCTCCTTCGTTAAAATATGAGTTAGTCCATTCCGAAACATTACCTGACATATTATATAAACCGTAACCATTTGGCCAATATGAATCTACTCTTACAGTGTAAAAACCACCATCTTCAGCATAATTACCTCTTCCTGGTTTAAAATTTGCCAATAAACAACCTTTCTTATTTCTTAGATAATAGTTACCCCAAGGATACATTGAAGTACTTCTTCCACCTCTTGCAGCATATTCCCACTCTGCTTCACTTGGCAATCTGAAATCACTTTCTGTTGCCATTTTCTTCTTTTCAAGATAAGTATTTAAATATTTTGTTCTCCAATTACAAAAAGCAGTTGCTTGCTTCCAGTTTACGCCAACCACTGGATAAAATCCAAAAGAAGGGTGAGCAAAATATCTTTTTGTCATTGGTTCATTATAAGAATAGGAGAAATCACGCATCCATACAGAAGTATCCGGGTAAATTCCAACTTTTCTTGTATCAAAGAACTTAAGAGGGTTTTTCTTAAATGCCTCTTTATTTTCTTTCTTAATCATTTCGTCTAGCTTAAGTACTGTATAAGTAAACACAAGCTTTTCAGGATTAAAGAACGGCTTAGTTGCTTGAGCATCGACTTTAATAAAGAAACCAGCTCCTGCTAATTGATCTCTAAATTTAGGATCATCATATTTCACATTCTTCAATTGATTCCAATGTACAATGGTATCATAATAAGGTGCTCCTAACATTACAGCAACTGTAGAATCTCTTACCCAATTAACAAACTGACGGTACTTGTTATTTGTCAATTCAGTAGCATCCATCCAAAAACCTGGAATAGAAACTTCACGATTCCTTGACGTAAAAGTGTAATTGATATCCTCGTCACTAGGTCCCATGTGGAATGTTCCTGGTGGAACATAAACCATTCCTAATGGCATAGCCATACTGGCCTTGGCACTTGGGGAAACTCCATGAACCTGACCATCATCAATTACGCCACTTCTTGATTTGCCTTTATTACTACAACTGTCTAACGCAAATGTCAGAACAAGAATAAAAATAAGGAATAAAAAATTTTTTATCATAATAAACAATTACAGTGTCGCAAATATATATTTTAAGTTGAAATATCAATCACCTTAACAAAATAAATCTCTATCAATTATTAATTAAAGTGTAATAATAAGATTTTAAGCTCAAAATCCACAATAATTCAAATAAAATCAATTAAGAAGTACTTTTTCAAAAAATTTATCCAATGAATTAAACACCGGAAGACAATTATTGTCGGAACATAAATAGTATTCACTATTTTCTGACACTAATTTGACTGCAAGTAAAGGATAAAAATCCAATTGTATTGAAGTAGTCTGTATTATTTTATTAGGAACATACATTTTTAACATTTCAGGCAAATCTTTTAAGATATTTCTGCCAATAAATACTACTTCTTTATACCCAATTGTTAATAACTGAATTGAAATTGCCCAAAAACCAAATGAAACAGGATGGTTAATTATTGCTTTTTCTAACCCTATTATATTCTTTATCGCTAAATCCTTCCAATTTTTGTTATCAAATATGACAGAAAGATAAAGCAGATTGTTTGTCATCACAGAATTTCCTGATGGAATTGCACCATCGTATACTTCTTCTTTTCTAAAAATAACGTCGGTCTGACTTAGAGGTGTGAAACAGAAATAACGCTGCATTTCACTTTGAAAGTTTTCAATTACAAATTCAGTCAATTCCTTAGCAGATTTCAAATAGTTCTGATTGCCTGTTATCTCCTGTAGATTAATATAAGCCTGTATTAAATATGCATAATCATCAAGAAAAGCTCCTATTGTAGCTTTTTCATTCTTATAGGTGTGAAAATATCCGCCTTTACCTTCTTTCATTTTTGATTCAATAAATGAAATTGCATTTATTGCTAATTCCTTATACCTATCAATTTCTAATGCCGCATAAGCTTTACAAATGGCAGTTATCATTAATCCATTCCAGCCCAATAAAATCTTATCATCTAATTGTGGACGAACTCGAAAATTTCTTGCTTGTAATAACTGTCTCTTAGCTTTATTCAAGTGTTCTTGCAAATATTCAACATAAATATTATGTTCTTTCGCAAAATCATCCGCATTTTTTGTTACACGAAGAATATTTACACCATCCCAATTTCCTTTTTCAGATACATCATAAAATGCACAGAAAAGCGTACTCTCGTCTCCTAATATTTCCTCAATTTCTCTTTTTGTCCAAACATAATATTTACCCTCAATTCCTTCACTATCTGCATCTAAAGCACTGTAAAAACCAAATTCACTAGATAGTAATTCTCTTTCTAGAAATGACAAAGTATCCTTTATAGTTTGTGCATATATTTCATTCTTTGTTAATTGATATGCCTCCGAAATTACATTAATTAAAAGGGCATTATCATAAAGCATCTTTTCAAAGTGTGGTGCTAACCATTCTCTATCAGTACTATATCTAGCAAATCCTCCTCCTAAATGATCATAAATACCTCCAGCTATCATTTTATCCAGACTCAACAAAGCATGTTTCAACGAATTTTCATCCTTTGTAAAATGATAATGTCGAAGTAAATATTGAATTGAGAATGTTTGAGGAAATTTTGGAGCATTTCCAAATCCACCTTCAACAGTATCTGCCTGTTTTAATATATTATCTGCAATAAGACTCAAATTCTCTTTGGTAAATAAACTCTCGGAATTTTTTACATCCGCAGAAGCTGAAATTGAAACTGAATTAATTAAATGTTTGGTTAAACCATCTGCTTGAGTGTCTACTTCATCTCGCTTTTCAGTAAAAACCTGATGTATATTCAATAATACATTTTTCCAACTGCTCCTATTATGTGCATTTACAGGTGGAAAATAAGTGCCACCAAAAAATGGCTTCCTATCAGGCGTTAAAAAGACATTCAATGGCCATCCACCACTTCCAGTGATTGCCTGAACAGCATCCATATAAATATGATCTAAATCGGGTCTTTCCTCTCTATCAATTTTAATATTGACAAAGAATTTGTTCATTATTTCTGCAGTTTCCTCATCTTCAAAACTCTCCCTTTCCATAACGTGGCACCAATGACAAGCGGAATAACCAATACTAATCAAAATTGGCTTATCCTCTTTCTTAGCTTTTTCTAATGCTGCATCTCCCCATGGAAACCAATTTACAGGATTGTGAGCGTGCTGAAGCAAGTATGGACTCGACTCGTGTATTAAAAGATTAGTATGTTTATTGTCCATCATATTTCAGCGGTGAAAATACATTTCTAGATAATTAAAGCACCATTTATCATTTATAACTTTAGGAAAAAAAATAATCGACAGTTAACTATTCATTTTATGATAGACTTTCTGTGACTTATGAATCATTATCCTAATGAATTCATTTTTTTAAAACCAATCAAAAACCGACATTTAATTTGTCTGAAATATTATTTTTAATCACTTGTCAAATCTATTTACAAGCAAATCAATTTCGTGTATTTCAATTAATGAATAAGCAAATATTGAATATATAAAATGTGTCTGCATCCTGCACTATCCTGCAATTAATAGATTAAGCATCAAGCTTAACAATTCCTTATAATTGTATCGTTAAATATGAGTTAAGTGCTGAATTTTTATATAAAATCGCCTCTAGAAAATAAATAATTCTGCCTATAAATCAAGCTAAATATCACTCAAACTAAAGTCTCTTCTAAAAAATAAAAGCTCATGAAAAGATTTTTTCATGAGCTTTTATTAAACGATATTTTCTAGCTATAAAACGTTGTAATTAAGGAACTTTTGTAACTATAACAACACAATAATTTCCTTCAACAGCACCAGTAGTGCTTACATAGCAAAAGGCAATCGTTATTATTTGTCCTGCATTATCAGCGGGAATCATCAAGTTTATTGGATTTTTCGTATAATCTTTAAACATTGGAAAATCCCAAGGATTTGCCGGTGCACCCACTCCGATAAAATATCTAGCCCTAATTATACTTACACCATCAGGTTTAGCCAATTTACCAACTTCATTTCTAATAATTGCCTTAAAACCATGTCCCGAAATTGGCGAAATACTTGCAACAGGCGTATCTTTTGGCTGTCCTGCGTGACTAACTCTGTTTGTGGAATGCAACCTCAAACCCGTACTTTGAATAATATCGTTTGTTGCTAAAGGGTTAGCGTACAACCATTGTTGTACAAATGGTCGTAATAAAACACTTAAAGCCTCACGATTATTATTAAAGATGGTTAATTGAACACTCGTGCTTGTTGCCTTATTCTTTACAATATCCCAAGATTCATTTACAGGGTCTAACAAACTTTTATATTTTGTCATGACTGAAGAAGGAATACCAATTGCAGGAATTGGAGCTGTAGTTAATACATCATAAATCTGATTAGCTAATATTACATACTCTGGATTAGGTGCATCTATTTGACTTGGTAATTGTGACATTTTAATTGTTTTATCATACTATCCATTTTTATAAATTAAGGAGTAGCTTTTTTGAATTAATTATTTTTTATATTTTAATAAAAAGCTATCACTATATTGGAACAAACAACCTACCTCGATAACTGCATATAATACACTGAAATTTTAGTATAAAAGAAATTGATTCTATCATAATAAAACATTTTTCCTTTGTGATAGGATAGAATTCCGTCATAAAAGAAACAATTTTTTTTGCGACAGAAACGATTTCCTTTATAACAGAAATCATTTCCTTTGTGACAGAAATCATTTCCTTTGTGATAGAAGTAATTTTTATTGTATTAGAAATCTTTTCTATCACAATAAAAACTAAAGATTTACATCTGAGTAAAAAACAAACAGTGGTTAGAAGCCTTAAAGAAGAAGTTATTTTTGAACAATTAATATATAGTGCATTCGTAACCATAAGGCGATGCTAATGGTGTTGGTAATTATCTTGTTATAGATTTGGTGAATATTCAAATAATAATTCCATAAAACCTAATTAATATCAAATTTCTTTTGTAAAAGTTGATAAAAGGTCAGTTTGTAGTCAAAATAGATGGCTATACTGGATTATATTATAACTATCTTCCTATTTTACAATTTTTTTCTATAAACTATCTTTACCCGAAAAGCTATTTCAAGAATTTTTTGGAGGAAGAGAAATTATTTGGTGAGAATAAAAAAATATCTCAAATACGAAAATAGGAGCTATTATAAATTAAAAACAGCATTTTTGCAACATGTTTAATCCCGTTTTAATATATTGTTACGATGCCTACTGCGGTTGGTGCTATGGTTTTAGTAAAGTGATGAAAGAAGTTGAAGAAAACTATAGTAAGTATTTGGAAATAGAAGTATTATCAGGTGGAATGATACTACCCGAAAAACCTGTTCATATTCGAGTAACTGCCAAATATATTGAAAATGCTTATCCTCAAGTTGAACAAACAACAGGAATTACTTTTGGAGAGGACTTTTTATGGCATATAAAAAATCCTGAAGACAGTGATTGGTATCCAAATAGTGAGAAACCGGCCATTGCACTTAGTATTTTTAAAGAATATTATCCAGAAAAACAAGTTGAATTTGCTTCTGATTTGCAATATGCACTTCACTTTGAAGGAAGAGATTTAACAGATAATGAAGCTTACAGGCATTTACTTGAAAAGTTTAGTATTCATGAAGAAGCATTCTACACAAAATTAGCGAGTGAAGAATATAAAGAACGCGCATATTATGAATTTCAGTTATGCAAACAACTGCAAGTAACAGGCTATCCTTGTCTTTTATTACAAACAGATAAAACTAAATTTTACTTACTTTCAAGTGGCTACACTGACTTTGCAAGTATTAATACACGAATTATGAATATAATGAGGGAAGTGACAAAAAAGGAATAATAGACATCATTCAAGTTATAAGTTACACGTTGTTTAATACAGATTAATGATCACACAATACATTTAACTTGGACCGTGAAACAAGAATCTTGCAACCTATAAATTAAAACAAGTATTCTGAAACTAAGAACTTAAAAACATTCCCCGAAAAGATTCAATTACCAATTATTCATTTGTTCGGGTACAATTCGTTCAACATTGTTTGGCTTATTGCTTTGCCAATTAGGATCATAATCAACAAACCAACTAATCCACATGGCTCTACTAATGCGCATAAACAAAGGTTGAAGCAACAACAGTACTAAAGCATTTAAACCTAACCACCAAAAAATACGATTATCTTCAAGATTAAAACCAATTGTAAAGAACCAAATTGCAAAAGAAACACCCGAGAAGGCAACTGTTAAACCGTAACTCACATAACTAGTACCATAATAAAAACCTACTTCCAATTCTGTAGGCTGCGAACATTTAGGACAGTTACTATACATTTTTACATTATTACCATTCTTTAAATTGTATGGCTCATTTCCAATAAACAAGTCTCCTTGCCTACATCTAGGACATTTATTTAATAATAAACTTCGTAAATAAGAGGGAGCTTTTATGTTAATATTCGTCATATTCTTAATTCAAGGCGTGCAATATAGGAATTCAATTTTACAAATTACGTTAACTCAAATGCTTCATCTATTACAAATTATTAAAGAGTGTTACTCTAACACTCTTTCCATTTTCATACTTCTAGAACCTTTAATTAAGATATGTCTATTAGAAAATGATTTAGAAGTAAACCAATGTTTTGCTTCTAAAGAATCATTGAAGAAAATGAATTGATGATTTACAAAAGCAAAGTCACCTCCAACTAAAACAACTTGATCCCAAGTAAATTTATTGATAAAATCAACAAGATCTTGATGTTCTTGCTTACTTGTATCTCCTAATTCCATCATACCGCCAATCAACAAAACTTTATTAGCAGCATTCAGTGAAGCAAAGTTGTTGATGGCAGCTTTCATACTAGTAGGATTTGCATTATAAGCATCGAGTATAATAGAATTTGATTCTTTTAAAATTAATTGAGAACGGCTATTTGAAGGAACATAATTTTCAATGGCACACTTAATTTTAGCAAATGGAACTTTAAAAAATTTTCCAATAGCGATTGCACATAAAACATTTGGAAGATTATAATCGCCAACTAGTTGTGTATTTACAATTTCAAGCTCCTGAATATCTTGAATTGTTAGTGTCAAAAAAGGATCGTTTGAAACAATATTTCCTATAATAGAACCCAACTTAGTACCATAAGCATAGACACTTTTGATATCCTTACTCATATTAATTAGATAATCATAATCTGAATAAACAAATGCGGTACCATTATTATCCCGTAAAAAATCAAATAACTCACCCTTGCCCTTTCTAACACCTTCAATACCACCAAATCCTTCAAGATGTGCTTTACCACAATTTGTAATCAAACCAAAATCAGGAAGTGTATATTCACAGTACGAGGCAATCTCTTTTAGATGATTTGCACCCATTTCTATAACAGCAATTTCTGCATCCAATTTAATACTTAATAACGTTAGCGGCACTCCTATATGATTATTCAAATTACCTTCTGTAGTATATGTTTTGAAATGCGTTGCCAAGACTGTACTAACTAGCTCTTTTGTTGTCGTTTTTCCATTACTACCTGTAATGGCAATTACGGGAATTTTTAATTGCTGACGATGATATTTAGCTAACTTCTGTAATGTTTCTAATACATTATTTACTTTAATGAAACGATCATCATTAGAATCGACTTCTTGATCCACAACAGCATAAACTGCACCTAAATCAATAGCATTCTTAGCAAATAGGTTTCCATTAAAATTGGGTCCAGATAAAGCAAAAAAAATATCACCCTTTTGTAACTTCCTTGTATCTGTTACAATAGAAGGATTCTTTAAAAACAATGAATAAATCTGCTCTATACTCATTCTTTCATTATTTATCATACTAAAATAATTTATGTAGAAATGTCAGAAAAAAAAAAGCCACCTAATAAATTAAGTGGCTTATTCCTTTCTATTTTTATAAATGAATTATCTTCTAGGCTTTCTTGACGGGAATATATTACCTGTTCTTGTATTAGCTTTCAAATTTTCAGGTGCACCATAATGTGTCATAGCGCAACGGAAACCAATAGTACTACTGCTTTGTTCTTCTTCTAAATATCTTCTAGAACCAGGACTTAACCAATAAGGTCTATCATTCCAACTACCACCCTTAACAACTCTTGATTTATCAGAGATTAGAGTAGTAACACCGTAACCATAACCTACACCACTTGTACTATCACCATCCATATAATCAACAGCATATGCTTTTTGGTAATTTCTTCTATCCTTCAAAGAAGAATCAGCTTCAGGAACCATTTTAATTCTACCAACACTATCTCTCAAATTACCAATACCTGCACTCATATCTACTTTCATAAATACGTTACCACGAATTGGGTTAAAGTCATCAGCTTCAATACTAGTTAACGGTCTGTAAACGTCGGCTACCCACTCGCTCACATTACCACTCATATTATACAAGCCAAAACCATTTGGTGCAAAAGAAGTAACATCAGAAGTAATAGCAGCATTATCATTCAATCCACCTGCAACTCCCATGTTATCACCCGTACCACGTTTGAAGTTTGCCATGAAAGCACCTTGGAAACCACCTTCTCTAGTAGATCTTAAACTAGAAAAACCATCATTTTTCCAAGAATAAATTTGCTTGTTTTGAATATTTTCTTCCCCACGTAAGTTTTTGTTAGCAGGTTTAATTTGTGGATTCTCAACTATGTAACCATAAGCAGCATATTCCCACTCTGCTTCTGTAGGAAGACGATAATCTGCAAATAAAATACCATCTTCAAAACGAGGTCCTCTTGGTTTACCAACTTCATCTTTTAAAGGATTTGAACTTGACTTAACCATTTTACCAGGCTTAGCTTGGTACTCACCCATCAAATAACTCTTAGTATTGAAAGTATTATCATTTTGACCATAAGAACTCTTTCCAGCTTCCTTTTGATCAATATAACCTCTTTTAATAAGTTCATATTTATTTACCATATCTGTACGCCAAATACAGTAATCATGAGCTTGTCTCCAACTCACACCTACTACAGGGTAATAATTGTAAGAAGGGTGTCTGAAATAATACTCTACATATGGCTCATTATAAGACAAAGCCCTTCTCCAAACTAGAGTATCAGGACGAGCACCTATTAATAAAGCGTTATACTTTGGAGTATCAGTGAAAGTGTGGTCCAACCAATAAAGATATTCACGATAATGAACGTTAGCAACTTCAGTTTTGTCAATGAAGAAAGAGTTCACTGTAACCCTTCTTTGGATGTTATTCCAATCTGCCATTACATCTTCTTCGGTAGCACCCATTGTAAAAGTACCTCCTTGAACGAATACAAGACCTGGCGCAACTTTAATATCCTTTGGCTTTGCAACAGCAAACCCTCCATAAAGCTTGTCATTGTAAACCATTCCAGTTGCGTCTGAAATTTTTCCACTAGACGATTTGCAAGAATATAAACCACTCACTGTGATTAATACCAAAACAACATTTCTTACACTTGTTAACATTTGCATAAGTGACACTTTGAGTTCATTTTGTAAAATAAATATAACTTTACACGTTGCGAATATAGTAGAATTTA
>CANCPA010000103.1 GCA_947379895.1 Chitinophagaceae bacterium
ATAAATATAGATGTTATCGATCCTATTATTAGTGTCATCAAGCCAAGTTGCTTTTGCAATAGATTATTTGCCACTAACAATTTGTCTTTATTTACATCTATATAAATCAAATCTCCAGGTTCCAAGTAATAGTAAGGTGAGTTGAAAACGCTATTGCTTGAAATATCCACCCTCCCAAATTCTCTCTTTCCATTTTTTTCCCTAACAACTAATATGTTATCTCTTCTACCCATTAAGGTTAAATCTCCACTTCTGGAAATAGCCTCAATAATTGTCATTTTCCCATCTGGTACATTTAAAATCCCAGCTTTTCCTATTTCTCCGAGCAAGTTAATATTGAAATTAATTTGATTCACAGTTACAGAAGGTGATTTTAAAAATTCTTCTAACCTTGATTCAATAAGATTTTCTACACTATCTGTTGTCAATCCCTCAACTTTTATATTTCCAATTTGAGGAAATTTAATATTGCCAGAAGAATTTATTAAATATCCTGTAGTAGTTGTGGCTCCACCACCACTACTACTTTGTCCACCTCCTTGATTAAATGCTTGTGCAGCAAGAAGATTAAGTGCAGAAACTGTAATTTGTATTCTATCTCCAACTTGAAGTTTAGGCATTTTATACGGTTGCACTGTTAAATGACTAACATTAACGCTATCTGATATATATCTATAATGTTTGAAGCTTTTTGAAACGTTACAAGAACAAAAAAATAGTATGAAAAAGAATATATTATTAGTATATCTAATTTTCGTAAACGAAATAAGTTGCATAATTAAATATTACTGTAATTTACAAAGTTTTTAAATAGTTTTAGACATGTAATTAAAGAATTATTTTTTTACTTTTTACGGCTTCGCCACCTAAGTCACACAACTTTTAATTGCTCAAATATAGGCGAGAATGAATAAAATCTATTAGTCAGTGAATAATATTTCCAAATGTACAAATCTAAAATTGTAGTAAAATTTCAGTGAAATAATAATTTCATTTAGCTTTCATTTATCTCAAAATCTGAAAAAGTTCCCAATATTTTGTCTTTTAAATATTCTGATTATTCTATATAATTCGGCTTTTAAAAATACTTTTATTCTTTAATTAATCATAAAGAGATTTATAAGAATTGCAATTAAAAATATATGAATTGACATGTGTAAGCGCTATAATTATTTAAATAAATTAAATTGTATTATACAAACATAATAAAAAATAATATTAATCGAAACTTACGGTTGCAAATAAGTTTTTCGTTGACAGTGAACCCTGTAAGGGTTTAAACCATTATAGGAGTGGCAATTCAACTATTAAAGCGAAAACCTTATTTACACCAATTTTAGATAGTTGAATGATTGAGTTGAAAAAGATTTTAATTATAATCGAAGTAAGTATAAAATTATATAAAAAGATAATAGAACCATTTGAATTAATTGCGTTTCGCTTAACATTCCAACCTCTGGGATTTACAAATTGATGAGTTAAACTGTAGACTTTTTATGAAATGCACAAGTATAAAAATGATAATTTTTGAAGCATGATTTTTACTGAAGCCATAATATATTACGTTGAATTTAGATAAATAAAGTAATTGTCATCTTTGAAGTATTTGTGACTTTTAATAGAGTCCTATTCCAGGATCAGGGTTAAACTTATTATCTCATTGAATTAAACTTTATATATCTCCCTTCCCTACATTTGTAAAAAATAAATTGATTATAATGAAAGTTAAATGTATTGTTTTGTTTTGCATTATTACACTTTTCAATAAGCAAACTTTCGGACAATCACAAAACTTTGCCGTAGCAAATAATATTGTTTTACCGAAAGATTCTATCATAAAAACATCATTGTTATCATCATTAAACACCTTCCTATCACTCAAAAATAAACCTGCAAAAAACAATCCTACAATACTAAAAAATGATCTATTAGAAACCTCTCTTTTAATAGATGAATTAAAAGACATTGAAAAAAGCAATCGTTATCGTGACACAAATTTTTATAAAGGCTATCTCACAAATATAATTGCATTGGATTCTGTTAATTTTTTAGTTCAACTTGCATACATAGGAATTCTTGATGGTGAGCCTTTATTACGTGCAAACTTTACAATTGCAGCGCGAAAAAAGGATAGTGCATTCTATTTTCATTCCCCACTCAAAGAGAATACAGCAGATTGGAGTAGTCAGAATATTGGCAATACAAAAGTGTACTTCAATAACTGTATGGACAAAGCTTATGTAACATCTTATTTGAAAATGATTGAAAAATATGACCGAAAACTGAATGCCCCTGTTATTCCCACTGCATTTTATTGTACGGCCAATTTTCATGAAGTGATGCAGTTGATAGGGGTGGATTACAAATCGGATTATGTTGGTTTTGCGCACAACTCTGTAACTGGAAGGCAAGTTGATTCAAATATTGTTGTAAATGGAACTTTAGCTCCCAATGTAACAAAATTTGATCCGCACGATTTATGGCATGATAGGCTGCATAATGTACTCTCTGTTGCAATTATTAACAGACCTGTTGATGAAGGTTCTGCTTATTTATATGGAGGAAGTTGGGGTATGAGTTGGAAAGAGATTTTACTTAAATTTAAAACCTTCGCATCTGCAAATTTAACTGCCGATTGGTTTACTTTATATAATGAAAGTAAAAACTTTGCCGACAATGCAAAATATCCTTTAAATGTCGATTTCATGATTAACGCGTTATTAATTGAAAAAATTGAGAACGAAAAAGGATTTTCTGCTGTTATCGAGTTACTAAGTTGTGGTAAGAAAGAAAAAAATAATGATAATTATTTTAAAGCATTAGAGCGTATCACAGGGATTACGAAAGAAAATTTTAATGTGCGTGTATCTGCTTTAATTTCTTCGATTAAGTAATAACCGACATCCAAATTGCAGTGTTATTTTAGTATCTGGATTTTTTTATATAAAAAATCTTTTTAAACGACATATTCGTGTGATAAAACCAATTGAATTATTATTTGTTACTGTTTTCAATATGTTCAAATCAATACAAAAACATTTATTTATTGGCATTATCTGCTTAAGTGCATTGGTAGCTAATGCTCAAAAAACAAAGATTAAAATGGGTGAAATAAACGCGGCTAATTCTAAAAAAACAGAAACGGCTTATTTTGGAGAAGGCTGCTTTTGGTGTACAGAAGCATTTTTTCAAAGGATTGATGGAGTAAATAGTGTTAGAAGTGGTTACGGAGGGGGTCATAAAGAAAATCCTACTTATGAAGAGGTTTGTGATAAAAATACCGGTCATGCCGAAATAACAAAAATTGAATATGATCCAACAAAGGTATCTTTTGATGACCTATTGGAAGTATTTTGGAAAACACACGATCCTACAACTTTAAATCGTCAAGGGAATGATGTAGGCCCACAATATAGAAGTGTCATATTTTATCTAAATGACGTTCAAAAGCAAAAAGCAGAACATTACAAAATAGAGTTGAATAAAAGTCATGCATTTCCTAACCCTATAATTACGGCAATCGAGCCTTTTAAAAATTATTATCCTGCTGAAAAGTATCATGAAAACTATTATAATGATCATCCCGATCAAGGTTATTGCTCTTATGTGATAAGGCCAAAAGTAGAGAAGTTTGAAAAAGCATTTAAGCACAAGCTTAAAAAGAAATAGTTATTTAATAGGATATTTTGGCATTCATATATCACTATTAAAACAAGGGAAAAACAAAGCATTACAACTATGACTAAAATATTTTTGCTATTTTCTAACAAATTATCTCCATCTAAATTCTTGTTTTCATTGTTTTGTCCCTTGTTTATATTTTGGTAAAGCCTACCGAGTAATAGCCTTAATTTATAAATCCGAAATACTAATCGAAACCACACTACTAACAACGCCCACAACTTCATCATTCAAAATAAACCATGCTCGATACTGACGAGTTTCGGGCTTACCTGAAACAAGATTCGGCCGGCTATCAGAAAACATAGCTTTATTAGCGGTTAATAAATAGGTAAATGTAGTTTCTGTTCCCCTCATACATTCTAAATGAATGCCACTCAATTGCCCTCTTATATATTTTCCTGAAACAACACCTCCAGTCAATTTTATTTTCAATTGAGGTTGTGAGGCAGCAAAACTGTTGGCAATATCCGAACCCACAATTCCTAAGTCAACCGCAATTGCATCGGAACATCCATTTGCTTTAATTTGTTTTGCTAATATGGCACAACGCGCAAATATTCCGTATGCTACTGCTGGAGGCAGTATTGTTGGGTTTCCAAATAATGGAAATGGAATAATTGCTGTTCCAATAGGACCATCGGCTAAGGCGGTCAAAAAAGAACTGATTGTCATTGCATATTTCTTTACAGATGTTTTCAATGAAATGATAAAAGTATAAGCATTCGTGTCGTTCAAAACCATTAATAGTGTCGGTGCAAGTATGCCTAATGTAGTGGCATGATAAATAAGCTTTGTGTTGAAATTTGTAATCCAAAGCAACCTTTTTGCTATTGCCCTTGGGATAAAATAAGTCTTTTTCATTTTAATTCTTTTTAAATTTAAATAACCTTACAGGGAATTCCCAATAATTTTTTAAGCGTTTACTGCCTAATAATTAAAACAGTATCTTATAAAATGACCGACTTTTATTATCAAATTTTTTAAGAACAATGTTTTTATTCTTGCCAACTAACTTCACGTTGTAGTTAACTAACTTCAGGTTGTAGCCAACGAACTTACTGTTGTAGTCAACGAACTTTACGTTGTAGCCAACGAACATCCTGTTGTAGTTAACGAAAACTCCGATTTAGTTAACGAACGTCCCGTTGTAGCCAACAACCATTCCGTTGTAGCCAACCAAACTTTAGTTGGTGAAAGAAAAAAATATGTTCAAATCAAATTATTTAGGGAATAACCCAATGAAAATTACAATTAAATGTAACAAAGCCGGATGAAGAAGTTGCAGGCCCCGATTAGTTTGGGATGCAATGTAATCTGAGTGAAAAAAAGCAAATCGATGTATTGGGTATTCCAAAGTTACCCATTGTTGGAAGCGAATTTATGAGACTAAATTGGATAAACAATCAAATTTGAATAATATATATTTTTTGAAATTAATCTTGAATTTTTTTGTTACTACTCAGGAGGTTTTACCGCAATGAACACGAAGATTTATACAAAGAAACACAAGGATTAAAAAGTTAATTCAAGTAAATAATCATAATTATTTTAATAAAAAACTTAGTGCCCCTTGTTTTTTCCTTGATTACCTTGTGGTAAAAGCTCCTGAGTGGTAACATTTTTTGACATCAAGGAAACGTTGGTTATGCAGGAATACAAAGTTTTATTTGAAGCAAGAAGCGTATAAATTCCTTTTTTTTTAATTACAAAAAAGTGGGCATCGTAGAAAATCCTCTTTAATAGTAAACCTAATTTCGCTTATAGTAAAATTCTTCCTAAACGATGCTTAATTTTTACTTAAAACCATCATTCAAACTTGTTACATTTGCTATTCATATGAATTATAGTAGTCGATATGGTTACTTTATCTACCTTAAAAATAAACAGAAAGGGAAAAGTACTTTCTATAACCACACCTAATCACGCCATACTAAGCGGATTGCTGCCGTCTGTAGGTAGTATTTTGATGAATTATTGGGATGCTGAAACGAATAATAAAATGATGAATTTGGTGAATCAATTATTTAATTCGCCATATTCCGTCGAAATGAATATCTGCATTGATCAAAATTTATTTCAATTAACTGCTTTTAGATACACGCAAGGAAGGGCATTGATACATTGGAAGCCACTTGAGGCAACGAATTCCTCTTTTTGCCCTGAAAAAAATGCTATTGATAATTCTAAAATATTAGAGACTGAAAATAAGTATGCAGAAACTCTTTATGTACATAAGGATTTAACCGATACGCTACCTCTCGGTGTATTGGAAATGCATGTATTTGCTGATGGCAGGTTTGAGATTGGATTTACTAATAAACAAGTTCTAACCCTAAATCCTCACTTTGATAAGAATGCTATAAATGAAAATAATAGTTTGTTTTTTAGTAGGGTGCATCCTGATGACATTGAAAGACTTTTAATTAATATTAAAAATACATTTTCTGCCAAGATTTGTGATGTAGAATATAGAATTGTAGAAAATGGAGAAATAAGGTGGCAAAGGGCATTTGGTATATCGAAGGGATTAGATGAAAGTGATAAAATTACGATTTACGCTTATATTCAAGATATTACTGATAATAAACGATATGAAGAAGCACTAAAACAGGAACGTACACTATTGCGTACCTTGATTGATACTATTCCATTTGCCATATTTGTTAAGGACGAAAAAGGACGGAAGATTGTTGCCAATAAATATGATGTAGAGTATATGGGACTTACATCAGAGGAAGAGGCAATTGGTAAAACAGATACTGAGATATACAAATACAAAACAACCGTTAATTGGGAAGACGAGGATAATTATGTACTTGAAACAGGCAATTTGATACTAGATAAACAGGGTACTTCAATTTCTGCAAACGGAGAACGAATTGATATAATGGTATCGAAAGTCCCTTTGATAGATGAATTGAACAATGTTGTAGGATTAGTAGGAATTAGTAGAGATGTTACAGAGAAAATAAAGATACAAAATGAATGGAAGTTAGTTGATTTTGCATTTAGACATGTTTCAACTCCTATGACATTTATTAAAAGGGACGGCACTTTTTACAACTTTAATCAAGCTACAGCCACCCTACTTGGCTACACAATGGAAGAGTATGCAAAACTTACCATTCCTGATATTAATCCATTATACAATTTAAGTGCTTGGCATCAAAGATGGGAAGACATTAAATCAAAAAAAGCTTCTCGATTAACGACTAGATTAAAGAAAAAAGATGGGAGTTTGATTGATGTAGAGGTAGTTGCAAACATCATTCAATATGGAGCTATTGAAATTAACTGCGCATTTTATACAGATATTACCGAGAAGAAAAAGATTGAAGAGCGACTGAAACTCGTTGACTTTGTATTTAGGCATGCCGCTACTGCCATACAATTTATCAAAGAGGATGCTACAATGTATGATTTCAACGAAACGATGCCTAAACTACTTGGATATACTACGAATGAATATCAGCAGTTAACCGTTCATGACATTGACCCTAATAGAAGTAAACAGGGATGGAGTGCTATTTGGAATAACCTAAAAGATGAAGGAAGTATTATTGTTACTCGACAATTAAAAAGAAAAGATGATGTTTTGATTGATGTTGAGATAAGTGCAAATTACGTTAAATATGGCGATTTAGAGTTGAATTGCGCTTTTGTAAAAGATATTACAGAGAAGACAAGGTTGGAAGAAAGGCTTTATTTAGAAGACTTTATTTATCGCAAAACTGCAGTTGCGATTATAATTGTGTCGGAGGATGCTAGTATGTATGATTTTAATGAGGCAGCACTTGAATTATACGGTTATACGCGCGAGGAAATGAAGAAATTGAAAATTAGCGACCTAGTAATATCTCGTGGAGGTTTTAATAGTAGATGGGAGAAAGTGTGGAAAGAATTACAAACCAATAAAATATTTATTAGCACTACACCGCAAAAAAGAAAAGATAACACAATAATTGACGTAGAAATAAGGGCAAACTATATCGTTTATAAAGGAATTGAACTTAACTGCTCTTTTGTAATAGACGTTACCGATAAAAAAAGAACAGAGGAAGCCCTTAAAAAGAGTAATGCCCGATATGAATATGCTACACTTGCCACTTCGGATGTTATTTGGGAATCGGATTTAAAAGAGAATACCTACTATTTGAGTAAAAACTTTACTACTTTATTTGGTCATCAATCAGGATTATTTCAAGATATCTATACCAATGAATGGAGTAAAAACGTACACCCCAACGATTTGCAAATTGCTTTGGAAAATTCAGATTTGGCTATTAAAAATAATAAGGATAATTGGGAAAATCAGTATCGATTTAGAAAAGCCGATGGCAGTTACGCAATTGTACTCGACAAAGGATTTGTAGTAAGAGATGAAGCAGGTAATGTAGTTAGGATCATTGGTTCAATGCACGACATTACATTGCGTAAATTGGAAGAAGAACGCTTAAAATTGATTGAAACTGTTATTACAAATACCACAGATGCAATTGTAATAAAAGATGTGAAGCCATTACCTAATGGAAGTTTACCTGTTTTATATGTTAATGATGCTTTTTCCAATATGACAGGTTATTCTTTTGATGATGTAATTGGAAAGGCAACAAGATTTTTAGTCGGACCACTTACTAATAAGGACGAAAGAAAGAAAATGCAATATTATATAGATAATTTCTTGCCTGGGAAAATGGAAGTAATTAACTATCGGAAAAATGGGGATCCATTTTGGGTAAATATTTCCATTTTCCCAGTTGCGGATAATACAGGAAATTTTACACATTGGGTATCTATACAAAAAGATGTGACCTTACGTAAAAAAGAGGAAGAGGAAAGAGAGCGTTTATTAACCGAAATGATTAGTAATAATAAAGAATTGAAGCAATTCAGTTACATTACTACGCACAATCTTAGGGCGCCTGTAACAAACCTTTTGGCGATTAGTAACCTTCTCGACGAAAATAAGATACAAGATGAACGCTCCAAAAAATTGATTGACGGTTTCAAAAAGACAACTGTATTACTAAACGAAACTTTGAATGATTTAATAAACGTATTGTTTATTAAAGAACGGATGAATTTGGCTACCTCTATCTTGCATTTTGAAGATGTATTTGTGAAAGTAAAAGCATCTATTTCCAATACGCTCATTTTGAAACATGCAGAAGTTGTAACTGACTTTTTGGAGGCACCAAACGTATACTTTAGTGATATTTATTTGGAAAGTATATTTTTGAATTTATTGACAAACTCAATTAAGTATGCACATCCTGAAAGAAATCCAATAATAAAAATTAATAGCAGAAAGGAGAAAGACGGTACTGTAAAACTTATTTTTTCGGATAATGGTATTGGTATGAATATGGAAACGGTCAAAAACAAAATATTTGGATTGTATCAGCGGTTTCATAGCAATGCCGACAGTAAAGGAATTGGGTTGTATCTAGTACATTCCCAAATTACTGCATTAGGGGGCAATATTGAAGTGGATAGTAAAGTAAATGTAGGTACGGTATTTACGC
Source organism: Chitinophagaceae bacterium (assembly GCA_947379895.1). Classification (GTDB taxonomy): domain Bacteria; phylum Bacteroidota; class Bacteroidia; order Chitinophagales; family Chitinophagaceae; genus Parasediminibacterium. Next base: position 9,210 of record CANCPA010000103.1, read on the forward strand.
TGACATTCAAAAACAGGACGATACTTTAAGATGATAAGAGTTAGGAATAGTTAAAAAAATAGTGAATGGTTTACCAAGTAAAAAATAATGGATACAGGTGGTAGTATTCAAAGATTTCAGATTTCTGGCAAAAATTTATTTCAAATTATATAGTTTATAGGGTTACCCCATAGTAGGTTTTTCCACAACAATTTAAGAGATATACCTTTACTTAATCTGAATTAATTTGAATAGAACCCATATTACACTTGTTTTTTTCATTGATTTTCTAGTGATAAAAGCTCCTGAGAAGTGGCTTTTATGATCTAATTTTTAAGTTACCTGTGGTAGAACTTTCAAAATAATTGCATATTCTTTAAAGAAAATGTTTTTTGATTTATTCTTACATTTTGTTTAATAATAGACATAAATATGTTTGTTGATTAATGTAATAACATTAACTTTGCTTGCCCTTTTCAAAATCGTAGGATTGTTTGCAAAGTAATTCATCATTTCTTAAATGTTTTTTATTCTTTTACCATGAGTAAACAAGAACAGGTTCTTAAAAACGTAGTAATAAAATTTGCCGGGGATAGCGGTGATGGTATGCAGCTTACCGGTCAGCAGTTTACTAATAATACTGCCTTATTGGGAATAGATTTGGCTACATTTCCAGACTTCCCTGCCGAAATTAGGGCTCCTATCGGTACTGTACCTGGTGTGAGTGGTTTTCAATTACATTTTTCGTCTGACAAAGTTTACACTCCCGGAGATAATTGCGATGTACTAGTAGCTATGAATGCTGCTGCATTGAAAGTAAATTTAAAGGGATTGGTAAAAGGAGGAAAAATTATTGCCAATATTGACGGGTTTGATACTAAAAATCTTCGACTTGCAAATTACCCTGAAGGAATTAATCCATTAGAAGATGGAAGTTTAGAAGGGTATGAATTAATAAAAGTAGATGTAACAAAGCTTACTCGTGAGGCGTTGAAAGACATTCCTGATTTAGGTACTAAAGAAAGAGATCGTGCCAAAAACATGTTTGTTCTTGGTTTTATTTATTGGATGTATAATAGAAGTCTAGAAAGTACAATTGACTTTTTGGATGAAAAGTTCGGAAAAAAAGAGAGTATTCTTCAAAGCAATATCAAAGTATTACAAGCAGGATATAACTATGGTGATACTACCGAAACTTTTACTACACGTTATACTGTAGAGAAAGCGAAAATGGAACCCGGTGTTTATCGTAGCATCATGGGTAATCAGTCACTAGCTTATGGTTTGATTGCAGCAGGAGAAAAGAGTGGGTTGACTATCTTTTTAGGAACATATCCTATCACTCCTGCAACTGATATCTTGCATGAATTGAGTAAATACAAGACATTTGGTATTAAGACTTTTCAGGCAGAAGATGAAATTGCCGGTATTACCTCAGCAATAGGTGCTAGTTATGGTGGTCATTTAGGTATCACAACAACAAGTGGTCCTGGTATGGCATTGAAAGGTGAGGCAATGGGTTTGGCTGTGATGCTAGAAATTCCATTAGTTATCGTAAATATTCAACGTGGAGGACCTTCTACAGGTTTACCAACTAAAACAGAACAAAGCGATTTGATGCAAGCATATTATGGCAGAAATGGGGAATGTCCAATGCCAATTATTGCAGCATCAACTCCTAGTGATTGTTTTGACGTTGCCTTTGAAGCTGTTAGAATTGCTGTTCAGCACATGACGCCTGTTATTTTATTAAGTGATGGTTATATTGCTAACGGAGCAGAACCTTGGAAGTTCCCTAAAAGCGCTGACTTGCCAAATATTGAGGTTAAGTTTAAGGCTTCTCCTGTTGAGGGCGAAGAAAAATTCTTACCTTATAAAAGGGATGAAAAGTTGGCTCGTCCTTGGGCAATTCCAGGAACAAAGGGTTTGGAACATCGTGTAGGTGGTTTGGAAAAGCAAGATTTGACAGGTAATATTAGCTATGACTCCGATAATCATCAACACATGGTGAAGACAAGGCAGGCTAAAGTGGATAAAATTGCCGACTATATTCCATTACAAAAAATAGATAGTGGTGCAGAAAAAGGAAAAGTATTAGTACTTGGTTGGGGTAGTACTTACGGATCAATCAAGAGTGCGGTAGTTGAACTACAAGCACAGGGACACTCGGTAAGTCATGCACATATTCGTTATATTAGACCTTTCCCTAAGAACTTAGGCGATATTATCAAGAATTTTGACAAGGTCCTGATTCCTGAAATTAACAATGGTCAGTTAGTCAAAATTATTCGAGATCAATATCTGATAGATGCACAGGCCTACAATAAAATAATGGGAGTGCCTATCACGAAAGTTGAATTGATAGATGCGATTTTAAAAATGTTATAGTTTTAATTAAAGCGGCAGACTGAAAAGTTCTGCCGCTTTTTATTTTGGCCTGTTTTATTATTTTGTTACTATAATCATGTTTTATTATTTTTTGCTAATTTAATGTATATCGTATTAACTCAAAATTAGCAATCAGCGTTTAACAAAAGAGGCTATTTATGTGACAAATATTTTAATATGTTTAATTGTTACAATTATGAAAACATTTGAGTATTAGAAAGAATAGTTTGTTACAATCCTTTATCTTCGCATCGTTTAAAAATTGGAAGTTATTCAAAAATTTAAATTTTATAATTATGGTAAAAGTTGCAATTAACGGTTTTGGAAGAATTGGCCGTTTGGTTTATCGTCAGATTTTCAATATCGAAGGTATTGAAGTAGTAGCTATTAATGACCTTACAAGTCCAAAGGCATTAGCTCATTTATTAAAGTATGATAGCGCTCAAGGGCGTTTTGATCAAGAAGTTTCTCATACAGATAGCTCAATAATAGTAAATGGACACGAAGTAAAAATTTATGCTCAAAGAGATCCATCTCAAATTCCTTGGGGTCAACATGATGTTGATGTGGTTATCGAAAGCACAGGTTTCTTTACTGATAAAGAAAAAGCTGAATTACACATTAAGGCAGGTGCCAAAAGAGTTGTAATCTCTGCTCCTGCAACAGGTGAAATGAAAACAGTCGTATTTAACGTAAACCATACGATTTTGGATGGCAGCGAAACTGTAATTAGTGCAGCATCTTGTACTACTAACTGTTTGGCTCCAATGGCACAAGCGTTAAATAATGCGTTTACTATCGAAGCCGGTAGTATGACTACAATTCATGCTTACACTAATGACCAAAATACTTTGGATGCTCCTCATGCTAAAGGCGATTTACGTAGGGCTCGTGCAGCTGCTGCTAATATCGTTCCTAACAGTACAGGTGCTGCAAAAGCAATTGGTTTAGTATTGCCTGAACTGAAAGGAAAATTAGATGGTAGTGCTCAACGTGTTCCTGTAATCACAGGATCTGTTACAGAATTAACAGCTATTGTTGCTAAAAAAACTACAGTTGCTGAAGTTAACGCAGCAATGAAAGCAGCAAGTAATGAAAGCTTTGGTTATACTGAAGATGAAATTGTTAGCAGCGATGTAATCGGAATTTCTTTTGGTTCTTTATTTGATGGTACTCAAACTAAAGTAATCACTGTAGGTGACAAACAATTAGTAAAAGTAGTTAGTTGGTATGATAACGAAATGAGTTATGTAAGCCAATTGGTACGTACTGTTAAGTTTTTCGCTGGATTAATTTCTTAATGTTAATTTAGAATAGGTAATAGGTAATAAGTATTAAGTTGTAAGTAATTCTTTATGTATGATACTTACAACTTAACACCTAATACTTTCCTCACCATCATTCATTGCTTATTAAAGTTTTGAATGATGGTTTTTTTGTCTTCAATTCATACTAATTTATGTTTAATCTGACTACTATTGTAGGTTTTGTGGCTGCTTTTTGTACTACAATTTCATTTGTTCCCCAGGCATTACAAACAATTAAAACAAAAAATACAAAGGGAATCTCTTTATTAATGTATTCATTATTTACTTTCGGAACTTTACTTTGGTTGTTGTTTGGTGTGATGCTAGCAAATTATCCAATGATCATTGCCAATGGAATTACCAATGTTTTAGCCATCATCATTTTAGTGTATAAGATAAAGTACAAGTAAGCGGAGACGAGTTGTTAGTTATTAGTGTATATACTAAAGTTTAAATAATAAAGTAAACAATGTACTTTATTATTTTGTGATAATTGCTTTTGGTAATATTACTAAGCAAAAGTTATCGTAAACTTTGTTCCAATATTTTCTTCACTATCAACAACAATTGTACCTCTGAGGGCGGTAATTTGCGAATGAATAAGATATAGTCCTAATCCTTTACTTTCAGGATGGTCGTGAAAGCGTTGGTATAATCCGAATATTCTTTTGCCTACTGTTTTCATATTCATTCCAATACCGTTATCGCTATATATAAGTTTTATTTTCCCATCAATAGTCTTTTCTGATGTTATTTTTATGATTGGCTTTCTATTGGGATGTGCATATTTGATTGAATTTGTTAATAGGTTTAAAAATATACTTTCTAAATATGGTTGACTGAAGTTTACAATACTTGCCAATGAAAAATCTGTTTCAATCTTTACCATATTTAATTGCAGTAAAGCGGAAATTGAATTGGTTACTATTTCAAGAATCAACTCAAAGTTTAAATCAGTGGTTGTTAAGTTCTTTCTATCCTTTATAAACAAAATTTTAATCAGGTCATTAATAGTATCATTTAGTTGAACAGTCGAATCCTTAAAAACTCCTATTAATAATTTTGTTTTTTTATCTTCTATTTTGTTTTCATCAATCAATTTACTGATTGAAACTAAATTTGTTAAAGGCGAACGAAGGTTGTGCGTAGTAATGTATCCGAATTGCTTTAATTCAGTGATATTTTCTGATAGCTCTTTTAGTAATGCTTTCCTTTCTTTATCCGCGGCTATTTCTTTTGTCACATCTCTTTGCACAGATACCCAATGTGTAAACCATCCCTTTTCATTTGCAACAGGTGTTAGTCTAATATTTACCCAAAAATCTTCACCATTCTTTTTGGTATTGCAAACGGTTACTTCACAGGGTTTCCAATTAGTGAGTGATTCCCGAATTTTGTCTAACTCTTTTCTGTCTGTTTTTCCTGATTGTAATAGTCGAGGTGTTTGTCCTATTGCTTCTTCCCGCGTGTAACCCGACATCTTTGTAAACTCCTCATTTACATATAGAATTTTTGGTCCAGGTAAGTCATATGGTTCAGCTTCGGTTATGATAACTACGTCATTTGTATTTACTACTACAGATTCCAACAATTTTAGTCTAGTTTCTTCAGCTTTTCTTTGAGTTATATCTTGCAACGTACCAACCAACCTAATTACATTATCACTTTCATCTTTTACACAAAAGCCGCGGTCGAGTACATCAACATACTCACCATTAGCTTTTTTAAATTTATATTCTACCTCCCATTTGTCTTTTATTCCTTTGGTAATTTCAAATTCCAAAGTGTTTATCTTAAATTTATCGTTAGGGTGTATATTTCGTAGCCAACTATTATCGCTAAATAATTCTAGGCCATCAACAGGATACCCAAATATTAAGGTGTAGTTATTAGAAAAATAAAGCGTATTTTCAATTACATCAGCCTCCCAAATTACCTCAGAAGTTGCAATCATTGCATTCTCATACCTCTCATTACTCTTAATAAGAGCTTTTTTTACCTTCACTCTTTCTGATATATCAATAATCGAACTGAAACTCAATTCCTCATTTTCATATTCAAAAATTGTCGTTCTCACTTCAATATCTGTCAATGAATGATCTTTTTTCTTGAGTTTAGTAATACTTGCATCTGAACTGCCATTTTTTAGCATTTCCCAACGTTGATTCCAATTTTCAGGAGTCCACCGCTGTGAAATATCAAAAATAGTTAGATGCTGATATTCTTCGTGTGTATATCCAAGTAACTCACATGCCTTTTCATTAAAATCATAAATACTACCATCCTTTCTTACGAAATGAAGAGGAATAGTAGCGTTTCTGAATGCATAGTCTACAATTTTCAGTTGTTTTTCAGTTCTTTTTTTCTCAGTAATGTCATTTAAAAATGCAAAATTGATTTCCCGTCCTTCAAAACTAATCATATTGGCATCAATCTCTAATTCTACTGTAGTGCCATCTTTTTTCTTAAATGTTCTATAATGAATAATTTTCTTTTCTTTTCTCAGCGTGTTCCAAAATATTTCCCGTGATTCAGTAGTAAGATTTTCATCAATATTAAATACATTCAACTCTTTTATTTCTTCTCTAGTGTACCCGAGTAGATTATGTGTAGCTTCATTAAAATCATTTAGTTGACCATTTTTTTCAATCAATAAAATGGCCGTTTTTACATTCATGAATGAAAAATCAAATAGTCTTAAGCGTTCTTCTGTCTTTTTCTTTTCTGTAATATCAATAAATGAGGTACACATCAATTCAATATCACCATAATGAATTTTATTGGTTTGAATTTCTACATCAATAATTCTTTTATCCTTACTGATAATGCTAGTGTATCGAGCTTTATAGGTTCCTACAGGAATAGAGTCCCATCTTTCTTGAAATATTTCAGGCGTTAGATTTTTGTCTATATCAAAAATTTTCAACTTTATATATTCCTCTTTAGTATAACCTACTAATTCACTTGCTGCATAATTGCAATCTATTAGTTGTCCACCCTCCTTTATAAAATGCATAGGTGTAGGTGTACTTCTAAAGGCGAAGTCAACTAGTTTTAATGCTTCTTCAGTTTTTTTCTTTTCAGTAATATCTATAAATGAAGCACATACTAACTCTAACCCACCATAAAAAATCTTGTTTGCTCGAATTTCAACATCCACTAATTCTCTATCCTTTTTGGTAAAGCGATACTGCATTACTTTACTAGAATCTACGGTAAGTGAGTTCCAAATAGATTTAAATATTTCAGGGGTGATGCATTGATTAATATCTAGAAGGTTCAATTTTAGGTATTCCTTCTTTGTATATCCAAGTAGATTGCATGCGGCCAGATTGCAATCCAATATTTTTCCATTCTCTTTAAAAAAGTGCATTGGTCCTGGCGCATTTCTAAAGGCAAAGTCAACTAATTTTAATGCCTCCTCAGTTTTTTTCTTTTCAGTAATATCATTTATAAATGCACAATTCAATTCGACACCTTCAAAATTAATAAGCTCACTTTTTATTTCTATATCTATGATAGAACCATCTTTTCTCTTAATTTTTGAATGTACTACCCGAGTACCTACATTTTTGAGGCTTTCCCATCTTTCTTTCCAACCACTTTTGGTGATGAGTGGATTGGTATCAAATAGACTTAACTTTTGAAATTCTTCATTTGTATAGCCTGTTAATTTGCACATTGCTTCATTGAATTCAAATGTTGAACCGTCATCGAGAACAAAATGAATGGCAGTTGTTGCATTTTTAAATGAAAAGTCTAGTATTCTTAACCGAGCATCCTTTAGCTTGTTTTCCGTTATATCTTCTAAATAGGCAATTACTGTCTTATGGTCAGAATTTCTACTTGCTGCTAATCGCCCAAAAATTCGTATCCATTGTGTTTTTCCTGCATTTATAACACGATATTCAACTTCCCATGTATCTATTTGATTGAGCTGAATTATTGAATCCTTTAATTTTTCAATATCTTCAGGATATACATTTTCGTAAAAAGATGCGTTGTTAATATTAATTTTCTCTTTTGAGAAATTGGGGAAGAAACTTTCTAATTCTTTATTAATGAAACCTATCTCAAATCTATTATCCTTGTAAACATGCATTTCAAAAACAACGAGAGGCAAATGTGTTGTAAATCGGTTCCAAAATTGTTCCTGTAAAAGAAAGGCTTTAAATGGATTTTCCGAAGGGGTATTGTCGGGCTTTATTATTGGCGTTGCTTCCCAATTTATCAGAAAATTATCATCGCCCCTTTGAAGTCCAAAACCTTTTAATGTAATATTATTGAATGAAAATGTAGTAGTAACTGGGTAATAAGAAACTGAAATATCGAAAATAAAATTTTTTAATTGGTCGTTAGTGTTCCTGTCAAATGAGTTTAAAAAATTATTTCCTTTTCGAAAAAACAGTTCTTCCCAAAACTCTGTTTCTTCGCAAAAAACAGCAGTAATAATGCCCGAAATATTTAATTCAATAGCGGCTACCCTTGTCATTATACTAGATTAAAAATTCTTAAAGTAAGAAATGTTTAACGGTTTTAGCTTTTGTAAAACTTTATCTTTATTAATGACGAATTTTTACAAGTGTTAAGGGGATTGCAAATATATAAGTAAATTTTATTCATTAAATAGAAAAAATTGAGTGTATAAAAGATTTTAGCTTAACCTAGATTACTCATTAAGACTCTACTCCAATTCAATACTACTTCAAATAGATGCTTTTACTTGATTTGTTTGACTTTAACGTAATATATTATGTTTTCTGTCAAAAAACTATCAAGGCCTATCTTTTTTGTATTTGTAAATTTCGTTGAGATTCTATTGCGTAATCTAGGTTTAATTTATACAAAGAAATACTAAGCCTTAATAGTTGCAGAAAACATATCACTCCAAGTTCCAAATTCGCCCTTAGTATTTTCCCAACGAATCCAATAATAGGCGATTAATCCACCTTCGGTTCCATCGAAATCAGTTTCAAAAGGAGAAGATGTACAGTTGCC
>CANCPA010000104.1 GCA_947379895.1 Chitinophagaceae bacterium
AAACATCTTTGTTTAAGCCATCAACTGTTATAGCGGCATGAACAAACGTAAAATCATTCACTACCTGTCCGTTGTACCCATTTTGCTTGAGAAATTTCGAGTCATTATATTTAGATTTCGTAAGTGACTCGCCAGGATTATTATGAACCATATCCAAAACAAAGGCAGTATTTTGAGCAAATACAAGAGAAAGGCAACAATGAAAGACTAACAATACCATACAAAAGAAGTATTTAAATTGATGATTAAACACCTCCTTTACCTTGAAAGTAAAAGCACGCTGACACTTCATTTTATCAAGTATAATATTCATTATATTTTTTAATTATTAAATCAATTTATTTCTAAGGTATTTTTACCACTAAGCCCACAAGGTTTTGAACAAAGAAACACTGGAACAGTCTGTTTTTTAGCTACTTACCTGCCAACAATTTTAAAAGAAGTCCTTGTATTCTTTGTTTATTTCTTCTTTGCCCTTGTGGTAAAACCTTTTGATTAGTAACTCACCTTACGCAATAATTAATTAAGGTTATTAAGTCAATTTATATTCTTCAACACAAAGGCACAAATACTCACAGTAGCACAAAGAAAAAATGAAGTATTGATACTTATGAAGTAATTTTAAAGAACTTAGGCCTTTGCAACTTAGTTTCTTTGTGGCAATAGAAATAAAAAAAGACAAAAAGCATCTGATTCAATCTATTGCGTAAGGTGAGTTATTAAGAGAAATGAATCTTTTAAATCACTCAAATCAGAAAGGTTAAGTGATATTGCTCCTTCCGGTTTAATAGTTACATGTTTTTGAGCATTCTGTTTTGGATAGAAAATAGTATTTCATATTGTATTCGACTTAATAAGCAATAATATATTTTATACTATTTCATGCTAAAATGAGTCCTTTCATATTTGAATATATCCTCCTTGCATTTGATGTAGTGGTATTGTAGTACCATATTCTCCTTTATTGCTCTTATTTTAATAAAATGTAGATGTACTATTGATGTATCTACTTTCTTCATGGTTCAATTTTATGAATACATTTTTGCATCGTCAAAGACTGTCCTTACTTTTTTTGGCAAAACGATTATAAATGCTTGTCTCATCCTAAGGATGACGCAAATATTTCAAAACAATTTATTCATTAAACAAAGAAAAGACATGAAAAAAATCTTTCTGCTTGCATTCCTTTCCCTGTTTCTAATCAGGAGTTTTGCACAACCCTCGTCGGCGGCACCTACGCCAACGACAAGTCCTTCACAAGTACTTTCGCTCTTTGGTGACACTTACACCAATGTTTCTGGTACTGATTGGCGTCCAGATTGGGGTCAAGCTACGGCATTGACAAATTTGACAGTCGATGGTGTTTCTACTTTAGAGTACTCAGGCCTTACTTATGAGGGTGTTCAGTTTTCACCTTCTGTTAATGCTGCAGCAATGGATTCTGTACATTTTGATGTATGGACTACTGATTGCAACACGCTTAGTTTTTATCTGATTAACACAACTACACACGTTCAAGTGAATGTTGATATTACTCCAAATCATACAGGTTGGAATAGTGTTACGATTCCATTGTCGTCGTATGCTGCTGTAGGAGTTGATAATGTTGGTCAATTAATGTTTACAGGTAATGGTACTATTTATTTACAAAATATTTACTTTTTAAATGCAGTTGGAAAGCCTACAATTACAGGCTTTTCTATTCCTGCACAGACTCTTGGAACTTCTTCTTACACTATTACTGATCCTACAAGTAATAGTACGGGAGCCTTCACTTATTCAAGTAGCAATCCTTCTGTAGCAACTGTTGATGGTAATGTGATAACAATTATTGGTATTGGAAATTCAGTAATTACTGCTTCGCAAGCTTCAGATGATAATTTTTCTGCAGGAACTGCAGTTTCTACACTTGTTGTAAGCTATCCCGGTCCCGGTTCGGCTGCTCCTGTACCAACTACAAATGCATCTTATATACTTTCGCTTTATGGAGATACATATACAAACGTTTCAGGTACAGGCTGGTTTCCTAATTGGGGACAAGCAACACAACTAAACTCACCTGCAATTGATGGTAAGAGTACTTTACAATATTCTAACTTAAATTATCAGGGAGTTACCTTTGCAAGTGATATTAATGCCTCTACAATGGATTCCATTCATTTTGATATTTGGACACCTAATGTGACTTCGCTTACTATTGGATTAATAAATATTACAGGAGGAACAGTAAGACAAGATATTACCGTATCTCTTACAACTGATGGTTGGAATAGAATCTCAATTCCACTAACTTCTTACAATAACATTGACATGAGTAAAATTGGTCAGATGATTTTTGTAGGGGCAACACCTGGTTCGGGAGGTGTAATTTATTTACAAAACATTTATTTTGTAAATGCTGTTGGCAAACCTTCTATTAATGGATTTAGTATTCCTACACAAACATTAGGTGTGAATACAACCTATACCATTACCGATCCAATTTCGACAAGTACAGGTGCATTTACTTATACTAGTAGTAATACATCGGTAGCAACTATAAGTGGAAATGTAATTACAATTGTAGGTGCAGGAACTTCTACTATCTCAGCTATTGAGGCTGCTGATGCGAGTTATTCTGCTGCAACATTTACTACAGTGCTTACAGTTGATTATGCCGGACCAGCAACTGCTGCTGCTGTTCCTTCTATAGCATCGCAATATGTTATCTCACTTTGGGGAAATACTTACACTAATGTTTCAGGTACAAGTTGGTATCCAAATTGGGGACAATCAACTCAATATACCACTCCAACAATTGGCGGTAAGAGTACGATCAAATATGCTGCGCTAAATTATGAAGGCGTACAATTCGCTAGTAATATTGATGCATCATTAATGGACTCTTTACGTGTTAATATTTGGACTCCAAATGCAACTTCAATACAAATTTTCTTAATTAATACATTTAATGGTGCAGAACAAGCATATACAGTTTCTTTAACTACTAATGGTTGGAATAGTATTAGCATTCCATTGTCTGCTTATAATAATATTGATTTAACAAGAATAGGACAACTTAAGATAGTTGCTGTTACGCCTGGTTCAGGAGCAGTTATTTATTTGCAAAATATTTACTTCATGAATGTGGTTGGTAAGCCGACTATCACAGGATTTAGTATACCTACTCAAACACTTGGTACACCTACTTACACCATAACAAATCCTTCTAGTAATAGTACCGGTGCCTTTACTTATTCAAGTAGCAATACATCTGTAGCAACTGTTAGCGGTCATACTATCACTATTAAAGGGGTAGGAACTTCTACAATTACGGCAACACAAGCTGCTGATAATAGTTATTTAACTGGTAGTGTAACTGCAGTTTTAACCGTTGCTTATCCTGGACCTGCTACTGCAGCTGCTGTTCCAAGTGCCTCACCTTCTAGCGTTACATCGTTATGGGGTAATACTTACACAAATGTTTCGGGAACAACTTGGAATCCAATTTGGGGTCAGAATCCATTAGTTACTACCACAATTTTGAATGTTGGCAGTAAGACTACTTTAGAATATTCAACGCTTACTTATGAGGGTGTACAATTTGCAAGTGGTGTAAATGTATCTTCAAGAAATCTTTTGCACTTTGATGTATGGACTCCTAACTGTACAAGCTTTGATTTCTATTTGATCAATACAGATGCAGGTGGTGCCAATCAAATGGTAACAGTAACACCTACTACAAATGGTTGGAATAGCATCAATATTCCTTTGTCGAATTTTACTTCACAAGTAATCAGCAACATCAATCAAATGAAGATTGTAGCAAATACGCCTTCATCAAATGCAGTGTTGTATTTTCAAAATATTTATTTTGTAAGTGCAACTCCTACTTGGACAGGTACTGTTTCTACAGATTTCTCAAATGCCTCTAACTGGCAATATGGATTGACACCAATTGCTTCAAATACACCAAATATTCCTGCTGCATTGGCAAAGCAACCTGCACTTAATGCAAATGCTTCCTTTGCAGGAATTACATTGAATGGTTCACTTTCTTTGAATGGTCATTTGCTAACACTAACAGGTGCTTTGACAGGTTCAGGAAGTTTGAAAGGTTCCACTTCATCTGCATTAACAGTAGCAGGTACTGTGGGTACAATCAATTTTGACCAAACAGCAAATAGCCTTCAAAACCTGACTATCACTAGTGGTTCAGCTACATTGGGGAATGCTTTGAATGTTTTTGGAACATTTACACCTACTGCGGGCACTATCACAACAGGAGGTAATTTAACATTGAAATCTACTTCAGTAACCAATACTGCTGTAGTTGGTATTGTTGGTGGTACAGTTTCTGGAACTGTAACTGTAGAGCGATTCATTCCCGGTGGTATACGTACTTACAGAGACCTAGGTGCACAAGTTGCAAATGCAGGTAGTGTGTATTTGAATTGGCAAGAAAATGGTGCTATAAACAATGGTTACGGTATTCAAATTACTGGAACACAAGGCCAAACCGTAGGAACGGATGCTTCTACAGGTCTTGATTATTCATTGTCGGGTAATCATTCAATGTTCACTTATTTGAATAATACATGGGATTCGGTTGTAAACACAAAGACAACTAATTTAAGTCCTTACCAAGGATACCGTGTATTGGTTAGAGGTGATCGGAGTGGAAGTTTGCAACAACAATTGCAATTCAATACTCCTGCAATAATTCGTGCAAAGGGTAATTTGGTAACAGGAAATGTTACATTCAGCAATTTATCTAGTGGTGTAAATAGTTACAGCTTTGTAGCAAACCCTTATGTTAGTCCTGTGTCATGGAATTCTGTCGTTACGGCAAGTACAGGTATTAATGGTAGCTATTGGTATTGTGATCCAACTTTCACTAATAATGGGTTTACAACATTTGTAGCCTACAATGGTTCAACAAGTAGTAATCCATTGGGTTCAAATCTTGATGGTTACTTACAACCTGGTCAAGCATTCTTTGTGAAAAATGATGCTATTTCTCCAACATTGAGATTTAATGAAGCATGTAAAGTACCTGCACAAAGTAAAACTGCAATTTTTGGAACAACTACAGTTAATAGAATTGCAGTTGGATTGAACAAAAACGGAACAAATGTTGATGGAGCGGTGACTGCATTTGGTAGTAATTATTCAGCAGCAGTTGGAACTGAAGATGCCATTAAATTCCCTAATGGTGGAGAGAATCTTGCCTTTACTGTAGGTGCAAAGGATTTGTGCATTAATGGAACTGTTTCTCCATCTGCATCGGATGTATTCCCTATTCATTTATATAACCTGACTGCAAATACTGCTTACTCAATAAGATTAGACGTGTCTCAATTTAGTGGCAGTGGTGTACTAGCTTATATTAAGGATAATGTATTAAATACAAAAACTTTATTGACTGGAAATAATACAGCTGTTTCATTTTCCACAAATTCTGTTGACGCTGTAAACTATGCAACTCGTTACAGTATTGTATTTGGTGCAAGCACATTACCTGTTTCTGATATTAAATTAATAGCAACTTCGCAAGCAAGTACTGTTCAAGTTAATTGGACATCAGTTGGAGAAATTGCTGTGGCTAATTATACAGTTCAACATTCTGTTGATGGAGTAAGTTTCGAAAACATCTCAACAGTTGCAGCAGCTAATAGCACGTCCTACACTGTAAATGATCAAAATGCTGTAACAGGTATTAATTACTACCGTATTAAGGTATTGAGCAATGATGGTAATGTTAGCTATAGCAATGTGGCAACTGTTCAAGTTGGCAATTCAGTTTCAAGTATTGCAGTATTTCCTAATCCTTTGGTTGGTTCGAAACTAGGTATTTCCTTTAATCATTTAGCTGCAGGTAAATATAATTTGGCTGTGTATAATGTTCTTGGAAGGAAAGTGATTGAAAAGTCAATTGCACACGTTGGTGGAAATGCTGTCGAACAATTGTCTATCAACAGTCACTTGGCTGTAGGTACTTACACTGTCCGAGTTAGCAACGAAAATGGTGTTTCATATCAATCTCAAGTTGAAGTAAAATAAACAATAAGTATTGCAGAGTCAGGGAATTAATTCCTTTGACTCTGCCTACTTTTATTCGTAAAAAATTAAATAATACAAATGAAAAAGATAATAAAAGCAACTGCAAAGGGTGTAAGTTTACTCATGCTGATGGTATTTATATCAGGCAAAGTACATGCACAGCCTAATCCTGGACCTGGAAATCAAGGCAGTGATGTGGGTGTTACAGCTGATGGCCCTACAGTGCCTTTTGATGGCGGCATGAGTTTAATGCTTGCGGCTTCAGGCATTGGTTATGTAGCTAAAAGAATGAAAAAGGAAAAATAGTTTTTTGTGGTTAAGAATTAAAAAGTCATTCGACAATTGTCGAATGACTTTTTTTGCTTAGGATGATTCAATACTAGGAAAGCAATGAACGAAAGAATAGAAAAAAACAGTCACAAGTCTATGAAAGTATTCTATTTAATTTTTCTTTAGTTTACTTTCTCCAAATATTACCTTAATTGAAACATAAGTTAGCAAAATTCTACTTTGACAGATTAATAATAGGGCAAATAAAAAGTTTTTCGCATAATTGTAAATTGTATTTTTCTTTAAAAAAATTAAGGTGTCAAATAGATGATTTTAAAGGCTTATAAAAATATTTATACTAGGGATTGATTAAGTAGGTGGAGGTTTTGACTAAAATGAAGCATAAATAAAATATGAGATTGAGGGATTGAATTGCAAACAGTAGACAATGAGGAAGTAGGCGGAGGAATTGCCCAAAATGCTGAATAAAATGAATTATGAGGTTGAGGGATTGAATTTTTAGCTTGAGGAAGTGCCCAAAATGTAGGAGGGGTTGCCCAAAATGCAGAAAAGGTGTGCAGGATGATGGGGTAAGTGCCAAAAATGGTCGGGGAAGTGACCAATAAATATGTGGGATTGCTCAAAATGCAAAAATAAATGCTCAAAATGGAGGAGGACTTACCCAAAATGAATGTTGGGTTGCCTAAAATAATTGAGGACTTGCCCAAAATGGAATAAGCGATGGCAAATACAAAGTTTAACTTTATTAAAAATGACAGAGAATTGACCACATTGTACCCTCCTAAAAAGAGTTGACACATTTTGTGGTTAAATACTGCTTTTAAGGTTTACTGATTTCCCCACATAAATAGTTTACTTATTCACTATGTTTAACTTCCTCCAATAATCGTTTATATACATTTGTTTTTATCCATATTTTTACCGCCAATTTTGTTATCTCAATATATAGGATTAGGAAATTATGGCATTAGGACAAACATTACAGCAAAAGCTTTTACAAAAACTATCTCCTCAACAAATTCAGTTGATGAAACTTTTGCAGGTACCTACTGCAAATCTGGAAGAGAGAATTAAAGAGGAATTGGAAGAAAATCCAGCCTTAGAAATGGGAGAAGATGAGGATAGTAAAGAGTCGGATGATGAAATAAAAGATGAATTTGAAACTGAAGAGGAAGAAGACTTCGATTTAGATGGTAGTGAGGATGAATACGAAAATCCTGATGTAAGCGAATATATTGTGGACGATGACGGTGAAATTGCTGACTACAAAATGAAAGATGACAATTATCCTGAAATGGATGATAAACAAACAATTCCAATAAAATTAGAGAATAGCTTCTTTGATTTGGTTTTGAATCAACTTGGAATGCTTGAATTGGATGAACGCCGATTTAAAATTGCTGAACAAATAGTGGGGAGTCTTGATGATGATGGGTATTTGCGAAGAGAGTTGAGTTCTATTGCTGATGATCTAGCCTTTAGGCAAAATGTAATGACTGACGAAACAGAAATTGAAAGTATCATTAAAGAAATACAAGCGTTCGATCCTCCAGGTATTGCTGCAAGAGATTTACAAGAGTGTTTGATACTACAATTGAAAAGAAAAAGTAGTGAAGGAATTGCAGTTGAACTAGCTATTCAAGTAATGACAAAATTTTATGATGAATTCATAAAGAAGCATTACGAAAAGATTCAGAACAAATTACATCTCACCGACGAACAATTAAAAGAGGTGATTCATCAGATAGTTAAGCTAAATCCTAAGCCGGGAGGTAACTTTGGAGAGTTGAATAAGGCAGAAAGTTATATTATTCCTGATTTTTACATCTTGAATAACAATGGTATTTTGGAACTCTCACTCAATTCAAAAAACGCTCCTGAATTAAAAATTAGTGAAGGCTATAAGGAAATGATGAAGCAGTATGAGAGAGGAACGAAGAAGGACAAGCGTCAAAAAGAAGCCGTGTTATTTATCAAGCAAAAGATAGATAGTGCTAAATGGTTTATTGAAATGATACAGCAGCGTCAACAAACATTGCTTTCAACTATGGGCGCAATCATGAAACATCAGTTGGAGTTCTTTCTGACAGGAGATGTACTCACTATGAGACCGATGATACTGAAAGATGTTGCCGAAAAAACCGGATTGGATATCAGCACAGTTAGTCGTGTGGCAAATAGCAAATTTGTTCAAACGGAATTTGGTACGTACCGACTCAAATATTTCTTTAGTGAAAGCTTAAGTACCGATAGTGGCGAAGAAGTAAGTACAAGAGAAGTGAAGGAGATTTTGAGCAATTTAATAGATGCAGAGGATAAACATAAACCTGTTAGTGATGATTTTCTAACAGATTTATTAAATGAAAAAGGGTACAACATTGCAAGAAGAACTGTGGCAAAATACAGAGAGCAATTAAATATCCCTGTTGCACGTCTTAGAAAAGGACTTTAACTGAGTGAAGTAATATGAGTGATAAGTTATGATTCTTCATTTACTTATATCACATCGCTTAATCTTTCATCACTTATCACTCAAAACTCATCATTTAATGACTTACGACTTACGGCCTACTACAATTTTAGCAAAGATTATTTCTTATGTCTTTCATCCTCTATTTATCCCAACCTATATCTTTATTTATTTGCAATATCAATTCCCTTATGAATTTGCGGGGATTTCTGATTGGCAATTAAAGATGAAGATTTTTAGTGTTTTTTGGATGACAGGCTTCTTTCCTGCATTTGCTGTTTTTCTTTTGTGGAAGCTAAAGTTTAGCGATAGCATTTTTCTACGAACACAAAAGGAACGTATCATTCCCTATTTTATTTCTATGTTCTTTTATTGGTGGATGTATTATTTAAGTAGAACATTTTCCGATCAGCCCATTGTGTTGAAATTCTTTTATTTTGGTATTTTTATAGCCACAGCGTTTGGGGTATTTATAAATAATTATATCAAGATTAGCCTTCATGGAATTGCAATGGGTGGCGCCTTAGCTGCTGTTATATTATTTGCTTTTGTTTATCAAACAACAACAGGATACGCAATTTCTATAGTTCTATTGTTAACAGGTTTGGTTTGTACTTCAAGGCTATTAGTTAGCAATCATACCAATCTCGAAATCTATTCAGGAGTTCTACTTGGCGTCGTGTGTCAATTGATAGGTTATTGGTTTGTTTAATTTGTTATAATCTATACTTTTTGTAGGTTAAAAGAATGTATCAACTTATTCTCATCTTAATTTCCTTTTCTTTGCAACACTCATAATGTCATTTTTATAACACAAATTTCATCACTCATATTTAAAAATCATGTGGTATCGCTTAGGACACTTTATTTTAAAAAATCGATTATCCTTATTAATCATTTTGACAATTGCAACGGCTTTTGCTATCTATGAGACACTTCAAATAAAGATGAGTTATGATTTTTCTCGAGCAGTGCCAGTTGATAATCAGAAGTTTTTAGATTTTAATGCATTTAAGAAGAAGTTTGGAGAAGATGCCGCTACTGTTATCGTTGGTATTCAGAGTAAAGACTTTTTTACACCGAAAATATTTAACGCAACAACAAGATTACAAAGTGATTTAAAGAAGGTGCCATATGTGCAAGATGTTTTGAGTATTCCGATTACCTTAAATTTAATAAATGATACGATTGCCAAAAAGTTTAGGTCAAAAGCTATCTTCAAAAATAATTACACCTCCCAAGCCGCTTTAGATAGTGACAGGAAGGTATTTGAAGGTTTGCCATTTTATAGATCCTTGTTGTATAATCCTCAAACAAATTGCTATTTAGTGGCAATTAGTCTAAATGATAGCATCATCAATACTCCTGGTCGTACGGCAATGATTAAAAAAATGCTTGAACCAATTAGGGCTTATGAAAAAGAAACGGGAATTACAACTTGCATTAGTGGTTTACCATATCTCCGCATCATTATAGGAGACATGATTAAAGAGGAAATGCGTTACTTTTTAATGGGCTCTTTTTTATTGTCGGCTTTTACGTTGCTACTTTTCTTCCGTAGCTTTAGTGCAATGGTAATGAGTTTGTTAGTCGTTGCAATGGGTGTATTATTTAGTGTGGCAACAATGGTATTATTAGGCTACAAAATTACTTTGCTTACTGCATTGATTCCTCCTTTAATTGTAGTTATTGGTATTCCTAATTGTATTTATTTTCTCAACAAATATCACACGGCTTATCAGGATATTGGTAATAAGCAGGAGGCGTTGAAGGTAATGGTAGGCAGAATGGGAATTGTGACTTTGTTTTGTAATATTGCTGCTGCAATTGGATTTGCCGTTTTTGCATTAACGAAGAGTGCCCTTTTGCAAGAGTTTGGAATTGTAAGTGGGATCAATATTATGTTGCTTTTTGTTATTTCACTAATTTTCATTCCTTCTGTCTTAAGTTATTTACCTCCTCCAAAGCCTAAGCATGTTCGTTATTTG
Source organism: Chitinophagaceae bacterium (assembly GCA_947379895.1). Lineage (GTDB taxonomy): Bacteria > Bacteroidota > Bacteroidia > Chitinophagales > Chitinophagaceae > Parasediminibacterium. The sequence continues at coordinate 10,792 of CANCPA010000104.1, forward strand.
AATAACAAATTCTTAGCGCAGATTCTAGTCAAAATTGAAAGGTGGGTATTTGATCATTCTAAGTTGGTTTATTTATTCACGATTTCAATTACCATATTTGCAATAGTTGGATTGTTCAAACTTAAAAGTGAAGGCTTTGTTGTGGATGATTTGCCTAAAACAGATAAATTATATACCGACTTAAAGTGGTTTGAATCTAATTTTCGTGGGGTAATGCCATTGGAAATTATGGTAGACACAAAGAAAAAGAAGGGATTGATACGCAGTACCCGACCTCTTGCAAAAATTGATGAGTTTTCTTCCTATATCAATGGGCTTCCCGAAGCAGGTAGACCACTAAGTTTAGTGGAGGGATTAAAGTTTGCCAAGCAAGCATATTTTGATGGCGATTCAATGAGCTATAATGTTCCTGCCGATGTTGACATGGCGTTTCTTGGTTCGTACCTCTCAGCCAAATCAGATAGTGGCGCAGATACGAGTAAAACTTCAGCAAATAGTAATGCTGCACTTAAATTGATGAGCCGATTTGTAGATAGCAATAAGCAGGTAGCTAGAATTAGTGTGAACATGAAAGATATTGGTAGTCATGAATTGCCAATATTCTTAGATGAATTGGAGAAAAAAAGTAACGAGATATTCGATAGTACGGCTTATAAGGTCACTATTACAGGTAGTTGTGTAACATTTCTGGAAGGCTCTTCTTTCATCATTAGGGGATTAAGGGATAGTATAGTATGGGCCTTTGCCTTAATTACACTTTGTATGCTTTATCTGTTTAAATCCTTTAAGATATTGGTTTGTTCGCTAATACCTAATGTGATACCACTAGTTATCACAGCTGGTATTATGGGATGGGTAGGTATTACTCTTAAACCCTCTACGGTACTTGTCTTTAGTGTGGCACTCGGGATTGCGATTGATGTCACGATACGGTTTCTGATTAATTACAAGCAAGAACTGCCTCATTATCAGGGGAGAGTTACACCTACACTCATTCAAACTATCAAGCACACAGGAATTAGCATCATCTATACTTCATTAGTCTTGATTGCAGGATTTATAATCTTTTGTTTTAGCAGCTTTGGTGGTACAATTGCGTTGGGATGGTTAACATCTCTTACTTTGGTTGTAGGTACTTTAACTAATTTAATTCTACTTCCTGTATTGATATTGAGTACCTCAAAGAAAATCGAAAAGCTGTAAGAATAATAGGTAATAAGTAATAGGTTGTGATTTAAAATTTAATTTGTTAGATTTTGAATTAATCAATTGATTCTTTTCAAGAAAAAGTAATGAATAACTAAAGTTTTCATTGCTAGAATTGAAATTAAAAATACAACCTATTTCTTACAGCTTAATTCCTTACAGCTGCTACTAATAACTTAAATCCTACAACTCCCTACACATTGTGTACTTTCACCATCTTTATATTTTTTCTTACAAATTCTTATGTTTGTAAAGAAAGGATTTTGGGTTGATAAATGAAATCTCATGTTGGTAAAAACTTTTGGAAGTGCAGTGTATGGAGTCGAGGCAATTGCAATTACTATCGAGGTAAATGTAAGTGGTGGTCTTGGTTATTTCATTGTTGGATTGCCCGATAATGCCGTAAAAGAAAGTATTCAAAGGATAGAAAGTGCTATAAAAATTAATAAGTACGAAATGCCACGTACTAAGTTGGTTATTAATATGGCGCCTGCTGATATTAAGAAAACTGGCGCTGCCTTCGATTTGCCGATGGCAATTGGTGTTTTAGGTGCTGCAGGACAACTAAATAACCCCGAAATTCTGAAAGACTATGTCATAATGGGCGAATTAAGTCTTGATGGTACCATACAGCCGATAAAAGGTGCTTTGCCAATTGCAATTCAAGCTAGAAAGGAAGGATACAAAGGATTGATTGTTCCTAAAGTAAATGCTCGGGAGGCAGGGATGGTCAATAATTTATTGGTTTATGGTGTTTCGACCCTAAAAGAGGTCGTTGATTTCCTGAATAATAAGCAGAAGCTAATTCCTGTAGATGTTAATACAAGAGAAGAGTTTTTTCATAATCAATATCTCTTCGACATCGACTTTACAGATGTAAAGGGGCAAGAAAATATAAAGAGAGCCTTAGAAATTGCAGCTGCAGGTGGTCATAATGCCATCTTGATTGGGCCTCCCGGCGCAGGTAAAACCATGTTAGCCATGCGTTTACCAACTATTCTTCCTCCACTTAGTTTGCAAGAGGCTTTAGAAACAACTAAGATTTATAGTGTGGCAGGAAAACTCCCCGAAAATGCCTCTTTAATAAGTAAAAGACCCTTCCGGAGTCCTCATCACACGGTTTCAGATGCTGCCTTAGTAGGAGGCGGTGGAATTCCTCAACCCGGAGAAATTTCTTTGGCACATAATGGTGTTTTGTTTTTAGATGAATTGCCCGAATTTAAACGTTCTGTTTTAGAGGTAATGCGTCAGCCAATGGAAGAAAGGAAAGTAACTATTTCCCGTGCAAAGATGGCACTTGAATTTCCTGCTAATTTTATGCTGATTGCGAGTATGAATCCATGCCCTTGTGGATATTATAATCATCCCGACAAGGCATGCACTTGTCCTCCGGGCGCAGTTCAAAAGTATCTAAATAAAATATCCGGTCCTTTGCTAGACCGTATCGATTTGCATGTAGAAGTTACGCCAGTAGCCTTTTCTGAATTAAATAAGATTACTAAAGGCGAATCTTCCGAAACCATACGTAATCGGGTAATAAAAGCAAGAGAAATTCAGGCAGTACGTTATGAAAAACAGGAAGGTGTATATGCAAATGCACAGATGACAAGTAGTCAACTAAGAGATATTTGTGTGATAGACCATATCGGGGAAGCGTTATTGAAACGTGCTATGGAACGACTCAATTTATCGGCAAGAGCTTATGATAGAATCTTAAAAGTATCAAGAACAATTGCCGATTTAGCAGGATCCGATAAAATAAAGCCCGAACATTTAGCAGAAGCCATTCATTATAGAAGTTTAGACAGAGAGGGATGGGCTGGGTAAACAATAGAAATATGAATTAGTAGTATTTATATAAAGCCGCAAGGAAATTAAGTTCCCTTGCGGTTTTGTAATCTATTAATAGCGATACTCAAATTTCCTTGTATTTTCTAAACTAAACTTACAGCCTGTAAATAGCATCTTGCAACTCTATTATTTACCCAATTTATTTGGAACTAAAATTCTTTGAGAAGATTCCCTAATAATAAGTTTGTTTTTTAGTACTATCTCTTCCTGAGTCATATCTTTTTCGCTATGCATCATCTCAATAAACATCTTTGCTGCCGTCTTTCCCAATTCAAATGCTGGCATTTCAACAGTAGAAATAGTAGGCGTAACAAGTCTTGTTGCAGGGTCATTATTCATACCCACTAAGCCAATATCATTAGGCATATTTAATTTCTTTTCCTTTATGGCGAGCATCGCACCTATTGCCATCTTATCTGCAATAGCAAAAATGGCATCGGGGCGTCTCTTCATTGCCAACAATTCTTTTGTAGCGAAATAGGCGTAGTCCTGATTGAAGTCACAGAAAATAATCAAATCTTTGTCTACCTTAATGTTATTTTCCTTTAATGCTTTCAAATAGCCATCCATTCTATGGTTGCTTAATTCTAGTTTTTTCGGTCCTGCTAATAATGCAATTCTTTTATATCCTTGTTCTATTAAATGAGTAGTAGCAAGATAGCCTGCTTCTTCATTGTCAATCCTCACCTTCGGCGCTATAAGAGAAGAAGAAATTCTATCAAATAGTACAATTGGTTTTTTTCGATCTTGAATGTTTCTGATATGGTCCACTTCTGTCGTATCACAGGAAAGAGAGACGATAAACCCATCCACCAAACTATCTAATAATCTTTTTGTATTTACAATCTCTCTTCCATAACTCTCGTTACTTTGACATACCATGACAGTATAACCCGCTTCGAGTGCCACTTCATCAATTCCCTTTACCATTGTAGATATTACGTAGTCAAGGTTCGGAACAATAACTCCAATTGTATGCGTTTGCTTCTTTAATAAATGAAGTGCTATCTGATTTGGTTGATAATTAAGTTGCTCTGCTAATGCCATTACAGCTTTGCGTGTTTCTTGTTTCACATCATGAGTATTTCTCAGTGCTCTCGATACAGTAGATGTAGAAACATTTAATGTCTTAGCAATATCCTTAATTGTTGCTTGCTTTTCCATATTATAAGCCGTTTTTCTTTTTTTGAGGGGATAAAAGTAGTGCTTATTTTTATTTCAAAAAGAAAAATGCCGGTATCGTTTCCGGTAACGGTATCGGCTGCTGTATTTAGAAAATATTCAATAATACAATTGATTTGTTAGAAATATTCTATTGATATGAATTAAAATTTAGAAAAGATACTTTGTGTCGTTTAGGCATTGCCCTAAATTAAGTCACTATTTTTACATTCCCAAGGATTTGCTTTTATGAAATATATTTTGGCTTGCCATTATTGCACGTTTCAAAAACTTCTTTGTGTAAACAAATCGATTTGTTAGGATAACAAATAATAAAAGGGGAGAATATTACATTCTTTTGAAGTAAAGAATTCAAAATTGGAGATTTTGTTTATTGTGATTATTTAAAGAATTTTTAGAAGCAATTAATTATTGACTTCAATCTTTGATAAAATGTAGTTGACAATTATTGTATTGAATTAATAAATGATATTTAAAAACTTTTAGTATGGAATCAAATGCAATGGTAATTTCGTTAGGTTTGAATGAATTGATAAACCCATTTGTTGAAGATAGCACAATTGAATGGGTCGATTTGGGAGAAGGAGTTAGTAGAAAGATAATGAGTTATGACTCTCGAATAATGCTTGTTAAAGTAGGTTTTGTAAAAGGTGCAGTCGGAACTTTGCATCATCATTATCATACGCAGATTAGTTATATAGAGAGTGGTACTTTTGAAGTAGAAATTGATGGTAAAAAAGAAATTTTGCATACAGGTGATGTCTTTCATGCCGCACCCAATTTAATTCACGGTGTTGTTTGCTTAGAAGCAGGTGTATTAATTGATGTCTTTAGCCCTATGAGAGAAGAATTCATCTAGACAAAATATTTTTCAAAGTAATAATGTAAAACGTATAACTTAATACCTATTACTTAATACTTATAACTTATTACATAAAACGTTTTATCACACTTAATTATAAAAAATGAAAAGGTTACTTTGCCTACCGCTTTTAATGTTTTTAATGCCTTGCACGAACAGCAATGCTCAACAAGAGAAAAAACCAAATATCCTGTTTATTGCAGTTGATGATTTGAAACCTATACTTGGATGCTATGGAAATAAATTAGTGAAGACCCCAAATATAGACCGCCTTGCAAAAATGGGCACCGCTTTCCAAAGTAATTATTGTCAGCAAGCAGTTTGCGGCCCTACTCGAGCAAGTTTGATGACCGGGAAAAGGCCGGATTATACAAAAGTGTGGGATTTGAAAACTCAAATGAGGGATATGAATCCTGATATTGTTACCCTACCTCAATATCTAATCACACAAGGGTATCAAACTATTGGTATCGGTAAAATTTACCATCCTAGTGATGCACTAAAAAAGATCGACCCTGTTTCATGGAGTCTTCCTTATATTTTTTCGAAGGATGAAGACTTTGCAAACGGTTTAGGAAAGCCTGCTAATGAGCAATATCAATTGGCTTCTACCAAAGAATACTTTGCAACCCATGCGAAGGTTAAAAAAGGGGAGGAGCCAAAGAAAAAGAAAGGTCAAGACGATAACGACGAAGGTTCAGGAAGTAGAAAGGGTCCTTCTACCGAATGTATTGATGTTCCTGATAATGCTTATGAAGATGGGGTGAATGCCTTGCTCGCAAAAGATAAATTGGATGAATTAGTAAAAGGAAATCAGCCATTTTTCTTAGCGGTTGGTTTGCACAAACCACACCTTCCTTTTGTAGCCCCAAAAAAATATTGGGATATGTACAATCGGGAAGATATGCCTTTGGCAGAATTTCAACAACATTCTAAAGACGGACCTTTTCTTGCTTACACTAGTGCAGGAGAGCTTCGTAACTATACCGATATTCCTCCATTCGTGACTATGGAAACAGAGATGAATATGATTGGATTGAAACCCGAAAAGCAAAAAGAATTAATTCAAGGTTATTATGCAGCTGTTTCTTATACTGACCGTAATGTGGGCGTTCTTTTAGATGAATTAGAAAAATTAGGTCAATTGAATAATACAATCATCGTTCTTTGGGGTGACCACGGTTGGCATTTAGGAGATCATGATTTATGGTGCAAACACACCAACTTCGAAAACGCTACAAGGGCTCCATTGATTATTGCTGCTCCAGGTATTAAAGGCGGTCCTTCTAAATCATTATCTGAACATATTGACATTTTTCCAACAATTTGCGACCTAGCTAAAGTGCCTGTTCCTACCTATTTGGATGGAAAAAGTTTGGTACCAATAATGAAAGATAAGAATGCAAAAGTTCAAGAGTATTCAATCAGCCAATATCCTCGTGGAGTTAAGAAAGAAGAAATGGAAAAATTGGGCTATACTTCAAAGAAGATTATGGGGTATAGTTTAAGAACTGACAAATACAGATTAACTCTTTGGGTTAATGACTTTACTAGTAAGTCTCCTTTTGACCCTGC
>CANCPA010000105.1 GCA_947379895.1 Chitinophagaceae bacterium
GCTTGTGCATTACCTGCACCACTACCCCATCCTGTAAAGTTCCAGCCTGCGATTGTACTTAAAACTGTTAAGGTTTGAGGAACACTCGTTGCAGCAGCATAGTTAGCATTACCAGCCTGTGCAGCGGTTATAGTTGTTGTACCTGCTCCTACTATTGTAACACCCGAACCTGAAACAGTTGCTACTGATGTATTAGAACTTGTATAAGTTACTGTTAACCCTGAAGATGCAGTTGCAGAAAGGTTAAAAGTATCGGTAGATGCCTTATTTGGCAAAGCACTAAAAGTGATGGTTTGACTAGCCTGATTTACTGTTAAAGTTTGATCTACACTTGTTGCAGCAGCATAATTAGTGTTACCTGCTTGTGCAGCCGTAATTGTAGTAGTACCCGGTGCAACAACTGTAATTGTAGTACCTGATACTGTTGCTACAGCAGTATTTGAACTTGTATAAGTTAGAGCTAAACCAGAAGAAGCGGTTCCTGCTAAAGCTGCAGGAGCAGCACCACCATAAGTCACAGCACTTAAGGCACCAAAAGTGATGGTTTGACTAGCTTGATTTACAGTTAATGCTTGTATAACATTTGATGCGGCCGTATAATTAGCATTACCAGCCTGAGAAGCGGTAATATTTGTAGAACCTGCACCAACAACTGTAATTGTTGTGCCAGAAACAGTAGCAACGCTAGTATTTGAACTTGCATAAGAAACAGCAAGACCCGAAGATGCAGTTGCAGCTAAGGCTGCAGGTGCGGCACCTCCAAAAGTCACAGTAGTTAAAGTACCAAAAGTGATGGTTTGAGAAGCCTGAGTTACAGTTAATGTTTGCGTAACATTTGTAGCAGCATTATAACTACCATTACCAGCTTGAGATGCCGTAATAACAGTAGAACCAACTCCAACAACAGTTACCGTACTTCCCGAAACAGTTGCTACTGCAGTATTTGAACTACTGTAAGAAACTGCTAAACCTGAAGAAGCAGTTGCTGTCAGATCGAATGGAGCGCTTCCAAAAGCCTTACTACTCAATGCACCAAAGGTGATTGTTTGAGTGGCTAGAGTAACTGTACCACTAGCTGTTAAGCTTGTTGAAGCACCTCCACCAGAAACTGAGATTGTTTGACCATTGTAACTAGCCACAGATAAACCACTCTTTAACCTTACCCATACATTTGAAGCGGTTAAAGTTGCACTTGAGTAACTAACAGTAGCAGTAGCACCAAAACCTGCAGATGCAGAAGTGGTAGATACTTCATAATTGGTTGAACCTGTAATCGTGATTGAACCAGGTGCACCAGTCAAATTAGCACCTGATATTGTGAAGTTAGAGGCTGTTGATGGACCACCACCTACTGCATAGGTGATGCCTGTAATTGAGGCAGTTGAAGCATCTAATGAAGGTGAAGAAGTTATGTTTGCAGTTAATCCAGTAGGTTGAGAAAGGGAATAATTACCCGCGTCAGCACCACTAATTGAATAACCAGAAACAGTAACAGAGATACCGTTTGCTGCAGCAGAGGATACGAACGAAGCTGTAGGTGAACCTCCAATTGTTACAACATCGGGACTAAATACGCCACTTAAAGTCGGAGTGCCAGAAATTGTGGCAGAAGTAGTACCATCAAAAGGCTTATTAGCAATGCTAATACCTGATATAGTTAAAGGTGCCGTTGTAATAGTGGCAGCAGTTGAAGTTGTTTGTTGTGTTAACGAATAATTTCCTGCAGAAGTACCACCGAGGGTTACACCCGAGTAGGTTACAGATGCAGCAGCAGCTACAGTTGCACTATTATAGGTAGCAGCAGCAGTACCTCCTAAAGAAAGATCATCGCCTGTATATGGTTTTCCATCAGAAGAAGTACCTGTACCAAAAGCCTCTGCAGCCTGTAAAGAAGCCGAACCACTCACTACCGCTGCAGTAGTACGGTCATATTGTTTACTAGCAGGAACTGATAAGCCTGTGATAGTAAGGGCTTTTTTTGTAATGGTATTACCACTTGCTGAAGTAGTGATATTAGCAGACGATGCAGCACCACCACCTGACAATACAACACAAGTCGAACCATTATAGTTACTTGCATTATATGCTAGTGAAGCAGCATTTCTTACCCATAATGTTGTACTATTTGCTACAGCAGTCATTGCAGAACTTTGATAAGTACCGTTTTGAGTAGTTGCAATCTCCCAACCTGATTGAGGAGTAACTGTAATAGTAGTTGATAAATTTGTACCAACAGCAGAAAAACTTACACCTGTAGAAGCAGTTCCATAAGTGTTGGATAATGATGATGCAAGAGTTGATGCAGTTAAAGTAGGCGAAGAACTCCCAGTTGTTGCGGATGTTCCAGTATTAGCGTATTCAGTAGAATAATTAAATGCTTTATCGCAAGTGTATACTTTATAATAATATGTCGTGCCAGGTGTAAGTCCAGCTGTATTATTATCATCTGTAAAAGATGTTCCTGTTCCAATATAAACTACAGTTCCAACATTTCCCGTTCCACTACTTCCTACAGGAACAGTAATTGAATTTTGTAATGCATAAATACCATTTTGATTTGGATCATCAAATGAATTTGGCTGAGCAGCATATCTTACTACAACATATCCACCTCCATCAACTCCACCCGAAGTAGGTGCCCCCCAACTAACGTCTAATTTAGTAGTAGGGTTTGAACTATTCTGAGCAACAGACACCGACGTTGGAGAATTTGGTGCTGATGCATCTGCTGCACCAGCATATAATACCACGTCATCAATATCAAAAGTTACAGCAGATGCACTGCGAGCCGTAACCAAAATTCCGGCAGTTGACACTGCAGTGGCTGCAGAAGTTTGTGTTACTGTTCTTAGTGTCCAAGAAGCATTTGCTCCAACAGTCACCGCTGTTCCATAAGCAGTACTCGACGTGCCATTAGTATTTATACTTTCAGTATAAGAAGCTATGGATGGATTTTTTATAAAGTATTGTATTGTGTATTGAGTACTTGCAGCAGGTCCATTTGCTGCAGTAGCTGTTTGAGGGCTTTGCAATCCTCTAGAAGCAGTGGCAACGTTAGTAATTGTAGCATATTTATTTCCCGTTCTTGGAGATGTGGTGGAAATAGTGGTAGATGCATTTGTTTGACTTTGTCTACTCCAAGCAGTTGCACTTAATGAGGTTCCTAATGCACCAGCTGTTTGACCTTCAAACCCACCATCCATGTAGGAAAAAGAACCAATCACTTGTTGCCCAAAGCTCGGCATCCCAACCATAAACGCAAAAGCCACTAATAGCGGCACCATTAATTTTTTCATGAAATTTGTTTTTGTTGTTTGTGATGTCTTAGCAGAATAGCTACTACTTGCACTTTTTGTTGTCAGGTACCTTTGATGCATATTTAAAGTTTGAGTAAACGTATTTGAAAATTTATCAAGCTCCACTTCTGTCTAAAAAGAACAGAATTCCCTTATCTATCCATCCCTATTTGTAAAAAAGAATCATCTTCAAAAAAATGATTCTACATCCAAAATGCAAAGCTATACGCAATGCCAATATTAACACCCTTTGCAATATTATCAAATTGTTAACTAATAACCAAATAAAATTAAATGATTATTTTTTAGATGTGTATAAAAAGAGGGTTATCCCCAAAGAATGCAGGTTTTCTTCGTTGCAAGTTTCTGATTAACGCTTTCAGGTTAATCTTTTTGAGTTTCGAGCGACTAGTTTCGAGTTTCAGGTTTTAGGATACTAGTTACCTGCAACCTGTAACCTGTATCCTGCAACAAACTTAGTGTTTGGAAGTATTTCGTTGTTGTTTCAGGCTGTTGCTGTTGATATAAATTGTCTTAACTAAGAGGTAATTTGTCTAAACTAACAACCCTGACCTCTTAGCTAACAGTTTTGATGTCTGAGCTAAGAGGCTGAACCTCTTAATTAAGACACTGTGGGTCTTAGCTAAGGGCTTGAAGCTCTTAAACAAGACAGTTTACCTGTTAATTAGTAGTCAGAGACTCTTAGCTAAGAGTTTTAAGGTGTTGCTTAAGAGTCTGACATTGTTGCTTAAGAATTTGGCGGTGTTGCTTAAGAGGCTGGAAGTGTTGCTTAAGAGACTGAACCTCTTAGCTAAGACCTGAAATATACATGCTAAGGGTATAAACATGATGAACAACATCAACAATTCGTTATAAAGAAAGCTCCTTTTGCAAGGAGCTTTCTAAACAGTAAATCTTAACAGACAAAATATGAAAATATAATTACATATTATATTTTAAAGACAGTTCAAATAAATTAAAAGAAATATAAGGAAAAATAAATCACTTTATATATTTAATGAATATAAAATCATTTCTTAGTCACTTTTGGTTATTTGATAAATAAAATAAAGCTAGCCTCGTTAGTAGCACTTAAATTTGTAACTAAAATATTGGTCCACCCAGCAGGTAAAGACACCGCTGTTTGTGGATATACTTTAATAATATTTGCTACATTCCCTCCTACATTTAATATTGATAATATGGTCATGCCATCGTTAGTAAAAATCTTCAACGGATTAACTCCTCCTACTGTAACATTTCCTCCCATAGCTACCGTGAATGCAGTACCAACATTTGGAGAAGACCGGCTATTGTAGGTTTCTGACAATCCTTTAACTACCAACTGAATAGCGGGACTATTTTTCCCTAAATTCTTACCATTATCAAAACTTTCGCCTGTAATAACCTTTAGGTTGTTTCTAATAATTTTTCCATGATTTGCAAAAATGCTTGCAATTGCCAAACAAGCAGCCTCTGCGTTATTGGTATCCTTCTCTTCTTGAACCATCGCATTTACTAATGGCAAAGAAGTTGTTTCAGGAATAGTTGCAGGAAAAGTGGTCATCAAATCCGAAATAATACTATTAATCTCTGCCGATTTCATAGGACCTACGTTAATCAATCCTCCTTCTTGCGAGGGATTAAGCAAAATCGCAATAGATTGTGCAATTGTGTGAACTGCAGTGATTGCCGCTCCAAAAGTAAGCGTAATGGCTGGTGAATACGGTACTGGTACCGGGATTACCTGATGCATAATTAATAATTTAAACAAATAGCAAAGCGATTTGTGGTAAAAAAGAATGTAACGTAACTCTTATAATCCATAGTGACTCTATTTATTATTTAAAAAAATTGTTTTACGTCTAAAATAAATTTTCGGAAGAGAATAAAACAGAAAAAATGTTGCAGGGAACTGGATATTGGTTACTGGACACAGGATACAAGTTACAGGATACAAGTTACTGGTTACTAGATACTGGTTACTGGATACTAGTTACTGGTTACTAGATACTGGTTACTGGATACTAGTTACTGGTTTCTAGAAACTTGAATCTAGAATCTAGAAACTTGAAACCTGCAAGTTGCGTTTTATCGTCTTCCTAACTAAACCTTATTTCATTTCCTTTACATTTGCGGCAAAACAAACAGAATTATGGATCAGGCAAATGCTTATACAATCATATTTGTATCAATAAGTATAGCAGGCGTGGTAGCTTGGCTTCTTTATTTACAAAGAAAGACGGCAATGGAAGATGGCAAAAAAGTGGAGGGGTCTAAGTTGTTGCAACTGCAGGCTTATGAACGTTTAACAGTTCTCACAGATAGAATAACACTTTCTAACGTCATTGGCAGGGTTAGCATTCCCGAGTTTAGCGCAAGAGATATGCAGAGGGCTATTGTACAAACTATCAATGACGAATTTACTTACAACGTTTCCCAACAAATTTATGTTAGCGCAGAAGCTTGGAACGCAATCAAGAACCTGAAGGATCAAAACTTGTTATTAGTCAATCAAATTGCAGGAATTTTCCCAGAAGGAGCTTCAGGAATTGATTTTAATAGAGCCCTATTGGAATTTCTTTCATCCGACAAAAGAGGTACATTACACGAAATAGTAAGTGAAGTAATTAGCATCGAAGCAAAGAAATTGTTATAGACTCTCACCTTTTGTTAAAATAAATATTGCAGGATGATTATTACTCAGATTGTTGCTGTTTCAACAAACAACTATATAGGTAAAGACTATCAACTTCTTTGGACATTGCCAAATGACATGCGCCATTTTAAAAATAAGACATGGGCATTACCGGTAATTATGGGTAGAAAGACTTTTTACAGTCTAGAAAATAAGCCATTAATGGGTCGTCTAAATATTGTTATCACCCGTCAGAAAGATTATAGTGCACCGGGGATTACCGTAGTACAAAGCATTGAAGAGGCCATAGAATTTTGTAAACAACAAGATTTCAAGGAGATAATGATTATTGGAGGTGGTGAGATTTATAAACAAACACTACCAATCTGCAACAAACTATTTATTACCCGGGTTCATGCAGTGTTGCATGGTGATACAATGTATCCTGAAATTAATCCTGAAGAGTGGAATTTAACCTTCGAAGAAAACTTTGAGTCAGACGCAAAACACGAATTTGCATACAGTTTTCAAACATGGGAGAGAGTGGAGTTGTAAGTAATAAGTATTAAGTTGTAAGTTTTAGGTTATTAGTTAGAGGTTGACTCTTTACTAAATTTCTGTCTGACTATTTTTGTTTTCCCTTGCTTTTAATTCATACTTTTAGTGATACTATTAAATTTTTAGAACTTACTACCTATACTTACTAATGCGAATCAAGGGTTGAAAGTACCGTTAGGTACTAAATATTGGTAGTAAAATATTAAAATGAAGGCTTGAAATGACGTAGGTACGACATAATTTGCGTTTGAAACTATAAAAAGTGTTTCTTTTGAGCATTTTAAAATGATATGTCGTCCCTACGGGACTTTAGGCAATTATTATTCACCTGTTTCCTACCGATATTTCGTGCCTACGGCACTTATTCAAGCGTATTTCAATCCTTGATTCGCATTACATCCTAATATTTATTACTTAAAATTTTATGATAAAATATTACAAAGGACTTTTGTTACTTTCTTGGGGACTATTAATGGTATTATGTACTAATGCACAGCCCGCTTGGAATGGTACTTTGCGTATAGACTCTTCTAATTGTTATATCATAGATAATTTTATTAATGCGGCTTGGGGTAATCAATCAATTGCTGCAGGTTATGGAAATACAACAAATATGGGAGCATGGGTTGGATTAAAAAAGGCCATATCTGTACCTGCTATGAACAAGGGTGCTCAAGCAATAGCAAATGATTCTCTTTTAAATTATACGGTATTAAATGCTCGTGCAGGTAATTACAATGATTCTATTGGTGTACTAAACTTGAGAGACCTCACTCAATCTGGCAATTCAGCTGAATCCTATTCTCCATTTATAGAATCTCAAATGAAAAGTTACTTGCAATTACCCACCCTTCCTAGTGTAGGAAAGATGGTTTTATTTGTATTAAAAGGAGTTCAAAGTTTAGGAATTGCTGTGGACAGCAAACAAGCGGATGGTTCTTGGTTGGAAGTCACTCGTTTCCCTTATCCAAAATCCGACTCTTATATTTCTTTGGATACTATTGCAGGAAATCACATCATTTCCCAAACTCCTGTTACCTATCGCATCCGTTCTTACAGCTATAATAGTACCGCATCTCAAACTTATGGTCCATTGATTGGACGGCTGATGGTACAGAAATATATTCCAAATGATATCCGTCCTCCTTATCCTGCATTTCGTCCTTACAATAGTATTAGGGTACTTAGTAATACGATTAAAATAGCGGATTCATTAGTTAACACCTTTTCAGAATCACAATGGTTGAATTATGTGCCAAAACAAGCCCCTCGTAGCCTACAAGAAAATCCTTCAAGTACTGGCCTTCCAATTGTTGCTAATTTAATTTGGGATTATAAGTTTCCTGACCAAATTATGGATGGTACTGTAGCTATACGTTATGGGAAAAGTCCATATAGCTTAAAGAATCAGGTGATGACAGGAGATACGGTCATCGTTCCCTATTATAAAACCATTAATGGAGATACCACCTATGTGGATGCCGAAATTGACTTTAATAAAGCTAGTTTTCTAAACAAAAATCTTCCCATTCTTGCGGCAGCCTATCAACAAACGGGTAATGAAAAATATGCACGATATGTGGCACTTGCCCTTGATAAATGGGCCAAGTTGGTACCCAAATATTTTATGACTATTGCTTGGAATTTGAGCACTCCGGTTGATAGAGATTATTTATTGGCTAATAGGGCAACTATCACCGCACAACGTGCCTCCGACCATAATGGACTACAGGGAGAATTAATAGAGGGACCAATCCTAGCATTTGACAATATATATGAGAGTGCAGCATTACAAAAAATTGCAGCGGATAGTGGTTACAATGTTCGTGATTCAATTTTGAAAAAATACTTGTTAAACGTAACTGATTGGCTAATTAATGTGCCTACTATTCAAGAACATGCTTCCACAAATTTGGTGGCACATATCCCGCTGATGATTTTTGTGGCAGAAATCTGTCCTGATACTGCGGAAAAGCAAAGGATAATGTCCTTTCTTGATACTTACTTTTATACCGTGATGAGTCACAATTTTAAACGGGATGGTATGTATCCTGAGGCCTTTGCATATCATGTTGGGTATGCCGATGACAATGATTTAGGGGTTCATTTAGTTAATACTTTTTTTACGTTGTTTCCCCCTTCCAATGATTCAATGGTTACAATTGCATCGAATAATGAAACAAGAGTTGCATTTTTTGACCGTGCTGCTTCAGTTCAAGACTCAGTCGCCTTTCCTAACGGAGATTTAGCCCCTTTTGATGATACCCCTGCCGGAAAATCAACAGCGAGAAATAGTACTCATTCTTATTTTATGCCCGCTTATGGACACGCTATGTTGGGTGATGGAATCGGAAATCAGCAAATTCAATATAATATTGGTGCAGTAGATAAGGCAAATCATATTCATAATGACATTCTCGGGATGACACTTTTTGCGAATGGCAATGAGCAATTAGGAAACATAAGATACTCTCGAATCGCAGGAAGAATGTTTACTAATAGCACTCTTGCTAAAAATATGGTTACAGTAGATGAAAACACTAGTCAGTATTATTCTTCAAACAGACAGGTTTATGGAAACGAAGGCCACGTATTTACGAATGGTTTTTATACTTTATTTGAACAAGGGATGGATAGTATTGCTGCATTAGAGGCCTATAGTAATACGACGAGTCCAGGAAAGGTTTCCCGATATCAAAGATTAAATATTTTGAACACAATTGATACGGCTGCCCCATATCTTCTAGATGTCTTTGTTGTGCAAGGGGGAACCAAACATGATTATGTACTCAATGGATCTACACAAATAGACCAAACTTCTTCTTCTTCTTCTTTGAGTCTGTCAAAATTACCCGGAACTTATCCTTTGCTAGCTACCGGAGCAACTTATACTGATCCCGTAAATGATTTCGATAGTAGAAATTGGTATGGGGCATTGAGGCAAGCATATTCGGCAAAATCTAATGGGAATTGGAATGCTACATTCATTGACTCTGCTAATACAGGTGTTAAGATCTTTGCTGTTGATGATTCTGCTGTTACAGTCAATCTCGCTCAATCCCCTTATCCTTATCGTCGCTCCACTCAAAAGAGTTTATACGCTTATTGGCGTCCTGCTTTGATAGAAAGAAGGGCAGGAAAAACAAGCAATTCCAAGAGTGTGTTTGTTCACATCATCAATCCTTTCAAGAATAATTTAATTCTCATTGATAGTATTAAGACGTTGCCTTTAGATAGTACTGCCACTGCCGAACAGATTGCTTTAGCTGTGTATTTCAAGAATGGAAGAAAGGATGTTTTATTGGTAAATATGAACAATGAATTGATAACAGGTACCTCCGCATCGGGTCAAACAACTCGTACTCGTGATAAACTCTATTCATTGAATGGTAAAATAGGTCTATTTGTTAATAGAAATAATAATGTAAAAGGATACCTGATTAATGGTAGTAATCTTATTTATAAAGGGGCAATTATTTCTATTCCCGACTCAGTTTATCAGGGTTCTTTGATAGGTTCTACACGTATTGCAGATGGTGCAGCTTATAATGCATTCGTAACAAATTCCACTATGCCTGCAGGAATTGATTTGAGAGGAAAGTGGATTTCTTTACGGTTTGGTACCTATAAAGTAATTGCTCCCGCCGATAAGATTCTAACCCAAACCAATATGAACGAGTTGTTCAAAATTGATAGTGTAGCCATAATTGCCGGTAAAACTTATATTATTTGTAGCGAAGACCATGAGTTGAGAATTAATGGAAATACTTCAACTCAAGAATTAATTCGCCCTCAAAGGACCTTTACAGGTGCAACTAGTTTTAGGATACTTAAAAGCAAGACGGGGTTATTTGCCGATACATCTTCTTTGCCATTGCCTATTTCAATTGTCAGTTTTTCTGGTAAGGAACAGGATTGTATGGCAAATTTAAAATGGCGTATTACAGATGCATTAGAGGTTAATCAATTTGTTATAGAAAAAAGTGATGACGGAGTGAAGTTTGTTAATACGGCTTTTGTTTCGCCCAATAATATGACTGATTATTCAATACAATTGCCTATTAAAGAAAATGCAGTGTATTATCGTCTTAAAGTTATTGACCATAATGGTAACATTACGTTTAGTAAATCAATTCAATTAGCTAGTCATTGTGTTTCATTACAAATGAAATTTATTATTAGTCCTAATCCGTCAAAAGACTGCTTGCTTAATTTAACTTTTTCCACAGCCTCAGATAAGGTACGATTAATAAATGTTCTTGATAACAATGGTAAAATAGTATTTCAAGATAAACTATCGGCAAATACAAACTTTACACATATTAAATTGCCTGAATATTTGGCAGCAGGAATTTATTTAATGAAAATAGAAGGTTATGAAACAGAAAAGCTTGTGATTGAAAAGTAGCTAAATGAAATTATGATATTCGAAGGAAGGATATTGAACAAACGCCTTTCATCAATTGATTCAAAAGTCACTTGACTATTATATCTATGTCATAAGTGATTATTAAATACTCATTTATAATAATTAAAAATTGCCTGCAATGAAATTTGTAATACAACAATTAAAAGTTGGTCTTATCTTTTTGGTGTTGATTTCTGTCAGCAGAAGTGGCTTTTCTCAAATGATTAGTACGGGTTCTCCACTTCATATTGATTCGTCTCAATGCTACATCAATGACAATTTTATTTCTACCTATTGGTCAAATACGTCTGTTGTAAAAGGATATGGTGGCATAACAGGTATTCCTGCTTTTCAGGGTACTACTTCATCTTTAGCATCAATTCCTGCACAGAATAGAGGAACTCCGGCTGTTGATGAGTATGGAAATGAACTAAAATATACAGTACTTCAATGTAGGTCAGGTAAATATAATGACACACTTGGCTTGTTGAATATCAAAAATCTCTTTCAAACACTTAATAGTTCTCCCTCTTTTTCAACTTTCAATGAATCACAAGTGCAGAGTTATCTACAACTACCCACATTGCCAAGTGTAGGAAAAATGATCTTATTTCTCACCACTGCTTACGGAAGTAGTAGCACAGGGATTGTAGTGGAAAGTAAACAAGGAAATGGAAGTTGGGTGCAAGTGGCAAAGTTTGCATACCCGGCTTATGATTCCTACATTTCCTTAGACACCATTGCAGGAAATAATATCATTTCCCAAACTCCCGTTACTTATCGAATACGCTCTACAAGTTATAATAGTACGGCAAGTGCAGGGTATGGACCATTGATTGGCGCCTTGTTAGTTCAGAAATACTTGGAAAATGATATTCGACCTCCCTATCGACCCTATAATCCAATTTCCTATCTGTCCTCAACAATTTATAATGCAGAAAATATTGTAAATAGTTTTTCAGAGTCACAGTGGCTCGATTTAGTACCATCCCAAGCCCCTCGTAGCCTTCAAGAACTACCGACAAGCAATGGATCTCCTGTGCTTAATTATTGGGTATGGAGCGAAACTAACCCCAATCAAATTTCAGATACTTTTAACCATACTTATACTTATGGGACTAGTCCATTTAGTTATCAAAATCAAACCATGACAGGTGAATATGTCACGGTTCCTTATTACAAAACGCTCGCAGGTGACACTACCTATGTAGATGCACAAATTGATTTTAGAAAAGCAGATTATCTCAACTCAAAACTTCCCATACTTGGAGCCGCCTATCAACTTTCAGGTAATGAAAAGTATGCCCGATATGTTGCAATTGTCTTAGATAAGTGGTCTAAAATAGTTCCTAAATACTTTATGACCACCGCTTGGAATATCAATACACCTCTCGACAAAGATTATCTGATTGCGCATAGAACTACGATTACTGCTCAAAGAGCTTCAGACCATAATGGTTTACAAGGAGAATTAACAGATGGTCCGATACTCGCCTTCGATTATATATATGAAAGCAAGTCATTGAATAAATTAGCAGAAGAAAAGGGATATACCGTAAGAGATTCGATAACAAAAAACTACTTTCTCAATATAACGAATTGGTTAATAGATGTTCCTACTGTCGAAGAACATGCCTCTTCAAATTTAGTAGGTCATATTCCTAATATGATTCGAGTGGCAGAGGTTTGTCCGAATGCCAATGATAAACAAAGAATCATGCAGTTTATAGATAATTATTATAATACTGTCATGAATCATAATTTCAAAAGGGATGGCATGTATCCGGAGTCTTTTGCCTACCATTTTGGGTATGCGGATGATAATAATTTAGGTGTACAGTTAGTTAATAATTATTTTTCCTTATTCCCTCCGGGATTAAATAGTACGATGACTGCTATTGCCGATAATACAGCTATTAGGCTTGCTTTTTTTAACCGAGCGGCCACAGTACAGGACTCTGTCGCTTTTCCTAATGGTGATTTTGCGCCTTTTGATGATACTCCATCTGGGAAATCAAATACTAGAGCAAGTACAAATTCCTATTTATTGCCTGCTTATGGACACGCGATGTTAGGGAGTGGAACTGGAAATCAACAAATTCAATTTAATATTGGCGCTGTCGATAAGGCAAATCATATTCATGATGATATGCTTGCGATGACCCTTTTTGCAAATGGCAATGAACAATTAGGTAGTATTCGATATTCTAGAATTCCCGGAAGGGACTTCACAAGCTGTACTTTAGCAAAGAATTTAGTTACTGTTGACCAAAGTTTAAGTCAGTTTTATTCTTTAAACAGACAAGTTTATGGTAATAGTGGACATGTATTTACTAATGGATACTATACTCTATTCGAACCTGGAACAGATAGTGTTTCTGTTGTGGAGGCATACAGTAATACCATAAGTCCAGGTAAAGTTTCCCGCTATCAACGTTTAAATGTCCTAAATACTGTTGACCCCTCTGCACCCTATTTAATTGATGTTTTTGTAGTTCAGGGTGGCACAAAGCATGATTATGTACTTAATGGTTCTACTCAAATTGATCAGACCTATACATCCTCACTTTCTAGGGAAATAAGTAGTGCAACTTATCCATTACTTCCAGCGGGGCAAACTTACACGCCTCCAATCAATGAAGGAGATGTTAGAAATTGGTATGGAGTATTAACAAATAAGGAATCTGCTCAATCAAATGGTAATTGGAATGTTACTTTTAATAATAAAGCAGGCTCTGATGGCGTTAAAATATTTGGAATTGATGATGGCTCACCTACCATAAATATAGTGCAATCTCCTGTATCCTATCGTCGTAAAGTTGCTTCTTCTTTCGATACTTATACAAGACCTGCTTTAGTTGAACAAAGAGTGGGTGCTAATTCAAATACAAAGAGTATTTTCATTCATGTAATAGAGCCATTTGGTAGTAATTCAGCGATAACTTCTGTCTCCCGATTGCCTATTACTTCTAATTCAGATGAACTAATTGCCCTTAATATTCAATTTGCTAATGGTCGTAGTGATGTGGCATTAATAAACATGAATCATGAGTTGATTACTTCCGATACGGCAAAACAAACAATCACTACAACAAATAATCTCTACTCTAGTACAGGTAAAGTTGGGGTCTTTACTAATGTTAATAGTACAGTAAAAGGCTATTTATTTAACGGTAGAAACATTGCTTATAATGGAGTTTCCTATTCTCCGAGCGATTATTTATATAGTGGAACAATTATCGGAGTATCCCGCAAAGCAAATGGTGATGCCTATGATGCATTTATCACAGATGCCAATATTCCTGAAGGTGTGGAGTTGAAAGGAAAATGGATTTCTGTTCGGTTTGGTGATTATTCGGTGATTGCACCTGTAAATAATATTTCTACCCAATCAAAGATGAATGAGTTGTTTCAAATAGATGGTATCAAGAAAGTCAATGGTAAGACGTACATCCTTTGTACTTACGACCATGGTTTAAGTATCAATGGTAATATCACGCAAGAATTAATGCGGCCTCAACGGACTTTTGTTGGTACAAATACCTTTACAATTAGTAAAAGTAAAAGTGTAACATTCTCTTCTAACTCTTTGGTTTTCACGCCACCTGTTTTATCTCCTGCTACAGTCGCAAGGGTTGACTCAAACTATTCCATCCTATTTCCTGATGATGCTAATTGGCGGTCAGCAATAACCTCTATTTCCTTTGGGAATACTACCTTGAATCCTTCAACAGACTATTCTTTATCGGCAGGGCAATTGACAATTACTCCAAATGGTGCAGCAGGAACCCTTTTAAGAAATGTGGGTAGTTTTAAGATTAAAATAAATGCTGCAGGATATCTTACTGATTCAATTTCACAATCAGTTGCTTGTGGCAATGCAGCAGTATTGTCTGTGTCCACTCAGCCACTTGCAACAGCTGCTTATTCAGGAACTTTTGCTACACAACCCGTCATAAATATTTTAGATTCTTTTGGAAATCAAACTAACACTAGTGTTAATATTACGGCTTCTGTCAATTCAGGAAGTAGTTGGACATTTGGAGGTACTATAACAGTAGCAGCGGTCAATGGGATAGCAACATTTAGCAACCTAAGCGTAAACGCAACTTCAATAGTTAACAGTGCTACAATACTGTTTTCCGCTTTTAATGTTACAAGTACAGTCTCTGCTTATTTCAAGATTTCTCCGCCCGTTTATTATTGGGTAGGTGGAACTACTAAAACTTGGTGGAATAAATCGGTATGGAGTACTACTTTGGGAGGTACTGCAATTCCCGCATTTGCTCCTGCAAAAACAGATATATTCATATTTGATGGAACAAATATTGGAGGTGGTTTAACTGGAACAGTTTCAGTTGGGTCAGGCTATAATGGTACCTTCAATGTGGGGCAAATTATCTTGCAAAACAATGCTAACGTACAGTTTACAGATACCTCAAGTAAGATTTATGCCATTAATGGGTTAATAGGGGATGATTTTATTATCGACGCAACTTCAACCTTGACGACTACAGGGGGCTTTACTACTAATCTGCAAATTTTGAAAGGTGCTACAGCATCAATTTCAGGAAATCTTATTCTAGGTCAAGGTTCGGCATCTTATTACATAATGGCAGCTGATAAGGAGGGAATTAGTGTTAATAATGGAGGAATTGTAACCGTTCAATCATTTACAAGTTCTACTCCTTTCACAGGTTCAATAGCAAGTGTGGCTGTTCCCGATTCTAATATCGTATTTCAATTAGGGGGTAAATTGATTAATAAAGTTTCAGGCGATATATTCGGAGGCACAGGACATACATCTGTAGAATTCAAATCGGGTAGTATCTACGAACTTCAAAATAATTATTCGGGTGCTTTAACGCTTGAAGGACGTACCCTATCAAACTTTATCTTTAATAGTGCTTCTTCAGGCAGTACGGTAGCAGGTAGTTTGGGTATCAGTTTCGATAGTGTATCAATAACCAATCATGCCTTCACAATTACTTCAACAGGTATTAACAATCATATCAGAGGCAACATCAATATTGCAAGTGGCACCTCCTTGATATTCAACCCTACTAGTGCTGCGACAATGAATCTCGATGGGAATAGTATTCAAACCATTACGAATAATGGTACTTTGACTATCCCGCTTTTACTAACCTTAGCCATTAATAATGCTAATGGAGTTTCTTTAAATTCTACTTTAACTACTTTAGGTGCAATCTCCTTGACAAATGGGTTGTTTTCAATTGGCAATTATAACCTCACAGTAGCATCGATTAGTGGGAATAATAGTGCTTATATCAATACAAATGGTACAGGTAAACTCACAATCAGTAGCGTCGCTACAAATGTGGCAACTACATTTCCTATTGGGACTACTAGTAGTTTCGCCCCACTTGTCATTACAAAAACAGTTGGAAGTTCAGGTAATCTAAGTGCAGCTGTTCAATCAACTTTTGCTAATACGCTTAGCAATGCGACTAAGGCAATTAATTTGCAATGGACTATAAATAGTGCAGTAACCGCTACTGCCACAATTGTATATCAATTCAATTCCTCCGACCAAGCGGCTAACTTTAGTAATAGCAGTACTTGTGAATTAGGTATTTACAATGCAGGTTATACTATTAGTTCGGTGGGAACACCTGCTATAAATGGGGCAGCATTTACACTTTCTAAGACAGGTAATAGTCTATCTAGCAATACCAACTTACTGTTTGTAATAGGAAATACCAATGCTATAAATGCGTCTTGCGTTCAAGGTACTTGGTTTGGTTCAGATAATGCTGATGCAAATCTGCCAACTAATTGGTGTAATTCAGTATTGCCTACTGCTTCTACTAATATAATTATTGCTAATACAAGTCCAAGATTAACGGCTAATTTATCCGTCAATAATCTTAGTTTATTATCAGGTATCTTATTAAATGGGAATACATTCACAGTCAATGGGGCTATTTCTGGTACGGGTACTATAACAGGCTCAGCTACTTCTTCAATGAATATTTTAGGTTCAGGAACTATTTATTTTAACCAAAGCCAACCATCTATCACCAATACCTTAAATAATCTAGCTGTCAATACATCAGGGACAGTTACGCTTGGAAATGCGCTGAATATATTAGGAATCGTTCGGCCATTGTCGGGAGTCCTTGCATCTGCAGGAAATTTGACCCTTGTGGCATCCTTTAATGGTACAGCAAGAGTGACAGCAGTAGGAGGCAGCATTACAGGCAATGTAACCACACAATTATTTATTCCTTCAAAATCTGCTCGAAAATATAGTTTCATCGGAAGTACTGTTTCCCAACAAATTAATAACGCCTGGCAGCAACAGATTTACATTACAGGTGTAGGTAATGGAGGAACTGTTTGCGGTACTTATGGAACCCAAATAAACAATAATGGATTCGACAGAACTCCATCAAATACTCCTTCCATGTTTACTTACAATGCAATACCTGTCAATGAAAGTCGATGGATTTCAGTTCCAAATACAAATGCGACCAATCTGACTCCTGGTATTGGCTATCGTGTAAATATTAGGGGAGATAGAAATCAGGGTGATTGTAAT
>CANCPA010000106.1 GCA_947379895.1 Chitinophagaceae bacterium
GAAATCATTTGAGATTTATTCTTTTTCAACAAATTGTTAGTTCAAACAGCAAAAATCAATAAAAAAAAGTGTGTGGTAATGAAATTATTTATATTTTTACCGCATTATACACACAGAAACAATGCGTAGATATAATATATAAGATGAAAAAAGTACCTAAATTATTTATACTAGCTTTTACAATTTTGTTGTTTTCTTTCCCGATGGTAACATTTGCACAAGAAGAGGATGGTCCTGATGGGAGTGGAGACCCTGCAGCTTCGGATGTTCCTTTTGATGGAGGTGTCAGTTTCCTTATTGTTGCTGGTATTGGATATGGGATTAAAAAAATGAGGAAGGATCAGTTCACAATTGAATATCCTGTAAAGTCTTAACTTTTAGATTTTCTAATGTTATTTGATAAATAGAATCTATCCCTTGGGATAGATTTTTTTTTGCTATGATATATCTAAATCTAAGTTGGGTTTTATATAATTGAAGTTTTAAGCGTTTAAGCTAGATTACTCAATCGTTTTCTTAGTATTTTCTTAGTAATTTAAGCACCTTTATACCTACAACCCATTATCTTTATTGAAAATACAAACTTAAGTTTATGACAGTTAACAGAAAAATTCTTACTCTTGATGAGTTCATCACACAACAAACCCGTCAGTTTCCTTCCGCTACCGGAGAATTAAGTAGCTTATTAAGAGACATAGCGCTTGCAGCAAAACGAGTAAATGTTGAAGTTAATAAAGCAGGTCTTGTAGACATTCTAGGTGATGCAGGAACAGTTAATGTTCAAGGGGAAGATGTGAAAAAATTAGATATCTATGCAAATAATCAATTTATGGGCGTGTTGCATCATGGGATAAGTTGTGCAGGTATTGGTAGCGAAGAATTAGATGACTTTGTTGTGTTTGATGATGAAATTAGTAATAATAGTAAGTATGTTGTACAGTTTGACCCGTTAGACGGAAGTGGTAATATTGATGTGAATATTTCTATTGGAACTATTTTCAGTGTTTACAGAAGAATTAGTGAAGTTGGCAAGCCATGTACAAAAGCAGATTTCTTGCAAGCGGGTAATACTCAGGTTGCAGCAGGTTATGTAATATATGGTTCTTCTACTATGTTAGTTTATGCTACAAAGCGCGGGGTTAATGGTTTTACTCTTGATCCTTCAATAGGCGAATTCTGTTTGAGTCATCCTGATATTAAATGTCCTACTTCTGGTAAAGTATATTCCGTTAATCATGGTAACTTCTTTCAATATTCTCCTAACATTCGCGAATACATTAATGTATGTCAGAAAAAGGATAAAACAAATGGCGGACCATACACGCAGCGTTATATAGGTAGTATGGTTGCAGATGTTCACCGTAATTTGATGAAAGGAGGAATCTTCTTATATCCTGGTACAACTGATAAGCCCGGCGGAAAATTGCGTTTATTGTATGAGTGTAATCCATTTGCTTATATTGTTGAGATGGCAGGAGGAAGAGCTACAGACGGAAAACAAAGAATTTTAGAGATTATTCCTACTGAACTACACGAAAGAACACCTTTCTTTGTAGGCAGTAAAGACATGATGGATGAACTTGATACATATATTCAGAAGGACTCGATTTAATATTAATAATATTTTCGATAGTTTTCCCACTTTTTGGAAATACTTTTTGTTGGGTAGTGCTTTTGTTTTTTTTAAAACAAATCTTTCTGCCCAACAAAAAGTATTTCCTAATAAAATGAATTTCATTGCCACACCAAAGCCAAATAGTATCATTTATAATGATACTATTTACAATGGAAGCCGAGCATATAAAGCCTTATTTTTACGAACTAAGGATCCTCAAATCATTGAAGCATATAAATTTCATCAGACAGATAAAATATGGGGTTCAGTATTAGGAACTACTGGCTCTATTGTTTTGTCTCTTGGGGTAGTTTATGCTAGCAGCTATCACCCAAACATTAGTAGAGGTACAGGTTGGATTATGGCAGGTACAGGAATGATCGCTGCAATAACAGGTGGTTACTTAATCAACCGAGCTAATACAGATTTATTGATAGCTACCTATCTTTTTAATAAAAGATATGCTTTGCCTAATACATCAATAGGTGTCTCAAACAATGGATTGAGTGTAGTTGTTAAGTTGTGAGTTGCTTGAAAAGTAGTACAAATGAAAAATTTTGTTTCAAGAGTCGACTAAGTTGTTTATAAAATTAATAGGAAATTAGTAATGAGTAATACAATTATACAAGTCAAAAACTTGGTAAAGACTTACGGAACATTTGAAGCTGTAAAGGGAATAAGTTTTGATGTGAATGAAGGCGAGATATTTGGATTGTTAGGTCCTAATGGAGCTGGAAAGTCTACTACGCTAGAAATTATTGAAACCCTCAGAGATAAAACAAGTGGTGAGGTTATTGTAAATGGATTTAATCTAGATGACAATCCTAATGAAATCAAAAAGATAATTGGAGTTCAGCTTCAAGCTAGTGGATTCTATCCTGGTTTGAATCTTGTAGAATTAATCAATTTATTCGCAGGCTTATACAATGAAGAAACTGACCCGATTGAATTGTTGGGTAAAGTGAATCTTGTAGATAAAGCGAAGTCGAAGTTTAAAGAATTAAGTGGAGGCCAAAAGCAACGTTTCTCTATTGCTACCACTTTAATTAATAAGCCTAAAGTCATTTTTTTAGACGAACCTACAACAGGTTTAGATCCTCAAGCTCGAAGAAATCTTTGGGATTTAATTCTCGATATTCGAAAGCAAGGTACTACCGTTATTATCACCACTCACTATATGGATGAAGCAGAAGTATTATGTGATAGAGTTGCTATAATAGATAATGGGAAAATAATAGCCATAAATTCACCTTCTCAGTTGATTGATGATTTAGTTGAATCAGGTTTTGAAAGACCTATTCAAGTTAAAAAAGCTAATCTTGAGGATGTGTTTATCAATCTAACTGGTTTTACAATTCGTGAGGATTAGCAAGTACTAAGTTTAGGTAATAGGTACTAGGTAATAAGTAATAGGTTTAAGGTAATAGGTTTAAGGTAAAGGGTTTAGGGTAAAGGGTTTAGGGTAAATGGTTTGAGGTAAAGGGTTTGAGGTAAAGGGTTTGAGGTAAAGAGTTTGAGGTAAAGGGTTTAAGGTAAAGGGTTTAAGGTATTGATTTAAGAAGATTTTAAAATATAATGTTATGGATTATCGTTATCCAATTGGCAAATATGAGCCACAATCATATTCTGACTTGCAAAAAAAAGAGTGGTTGACAGATATTGAAAGTTTGCCTATTCGTTTGCAAGAAGCTCTTGAAGGGTTAAGTCTTGAACAATTAGAAACCCCCTATAGGGATGGTGGATGGACTTTAATTCAGTTGGTTCATCATATAGCAGATAGTCATATGAATTCTTATATACGCTTTAAGTTAGGGCTTACTGAGGAAAATCCTACTATTAAGCCATATGAAGAGAAAGAATGGGCAGAATTAGCAGACATTGATAGTGTGCCTATTTCTGTTTCTGTCTCTCTAATTGTCGCATTACATCATCGTTGGATTGAAACTATCAAAGGACTTACCTTGGAACAATGGCAACGCACGGTTATGCATCCAGAACATGGAAAGCAAATGACACTTTGGTTTTTATTGGGTATGTATGCATGGCATGGGAAACATCATGTGGCACATATTACTGCTTTAAGAAAAAGAAATAATTGGTAAATAAAGATTTACCACAATGAACGCAATGGTTTTTCAAAAGGGGGCACTATGATTAAATTATTATAATACTTTAAATTAATTGGTTTAGAAACGGAAATGCTTACAATCCTTTAGAAGAAAAGGAATCAATCATTTTATTCACTCCAAATCATTTAATCTGTCGTGTAAAATACTTTGTATGCCCGATATTTCACTTGTGATTAATGTGGTAAAGATTCTAAAAATAATATGATGATAAGAGATTTAAGGTGGGAAAAGTTAGATTCAAAATACTTGTTAAAGGATACATGGGCTACTATTAGAGTAGATACCTGTAAAAAGCCTGATGGCGTAATTATAACGCCTTATTATGTATATGAATTCCCTAATTGGGTGACGGCTGTTGCTTTTACAAAGGATGGCAGAGTAATTTTAGAAAAACAGTATCGACATGCATTAGGAGAAGTTATGTATGAAATTCCTGGTGGCTGTGTAGATGCTAGTGACAAGAGTTTTGAGGAAGCAATAGCTCGTGAACTTTTGGAAGAGACAGGTTATCAGTTTGAAAGATTTGAATATCTAGGAAAGACATCAGCTAATCCATCTACAAATACCAATCTGATGCACATGTTTATCGCTTATGGAGGAGAAGAAGTGAAGGGGCAGGAATTGGATCATGGCGAAGACCTTGAAGTATTGATTGTATCTTATGATGAGTTGCTTGATTTGCTCGAAAAAGGAGCCTTCATGCAAGCAATGCATACTACTTGTATTTATGCTGCTTTAAAGAAGTTGGGAAAACTAAAGATTGGTTAAATAGTAAGGGCCGTGAAGAATCACAGCCCTTTTTTTCAACCCTAAACCCTTAAAAAACAAAATTAGATTCGTAAATATCATGCCAAATATTAAAATATGCTTAAAGAGTGGCTTGTATTTACATATTTTACCAAAAATGACAAATATTAGAACCTTTCTAACTTAGAAAAGAAGAAGTCACCCTCAATTTGTGCATTTTCGTCACTGTCACTACCGTGTACTGCATTTTCTCCTATTGATGCAGCAAAGTTTTTACGAATAGTCCCTTCTGCCGCGTTGGCAGGATTTGTGGCGCCTATCAGGGTTCTGAAATCCTCAACTGCATTTTCTTTTTCCAAAATGGCAGCTACAATTGGACCACTACTCATAAACTTAACAAGGTCACCAAAAAAAGGACGTTCTCTATGTATGTCATAAAATAAGCCTGCTTGTTCGATAGTTAATTTAGTCCATTTCATAGCTTTTACACTATAACCTGCCTTAATAATTTGGTCTAAAATAGCACCTGTGTACCCCTTGCTAGTAGCATCGGGTTTAATCATTGTAAATGTTCTATTGCTCATAATTTTAATTGTTTTCGCCGCAAAAGTAAGGGGATTTGACTTGTAGTTGCAAAGCAGATTCAATTTGTGTATATAAAATATTTCGATTTTGCATTCTGTTATTAGACTTTTAGCCCTTAAATGATGAAGAATAAACTTTTGATTCCTGTAAATTAACTACTTCATAAAACATTGGTTACTACTCAGGAGGTTTTATCACAAAGTAATCAAAGAAAAAAACAAGGGGCACTAGGTTTCTTAACAAAATAGTTGAATCTGATTCATTATAAATAATAAATCCTTGTGATTCTTTGCGTAAATCTTTGTGTTCATAGTGGTAAAACCTCCTGATTAGTAATAATCATTGCTCAAGTATTATTTTATCTGCAATGGTTCATAAATAAAAATAAAATACCTTCGCCAACTTTCAAATTAACACTTAAAAAAAATAACAGGATGCCTTCAATAGAATTAACAAGAGTTCATGGTGATTATGGCTTTGAAGCAAAAGATGAAAATGGTCATATCGTAAGGATGGATAGCAGCCCTGAAAGTGGTGGCCAAAACTATGGTGTTCGCCCGATGCAGATGTTGTTGATGGGACTAGGTGGTTGTAGTGCAATTGACGTAATCATGATTTTGAAGAAACAACGTCAGAACGTTAGAGACTATAAAATGCTCATTAAGGGAGATAGAGAAGTGGGGAAAGAGCCTTCATTATGGAAAAATATAGTACTTGAATTTCATATTTTTGGAGAAGTTGACATTGATAAGGCTAAAAAGGCTGTTGATTTGTCATTGCTAAAATATTGTTCAGTTGCAGCTACGCTTACAGGTTCCGGTTCTACAATAACAACAGAAACTTTCGTACACCCATAATGTTGGAATAGGGTTGCAGGTTTCAAGAAGCAGGTTAACAGGGTTCAATAAACTGGTTACAAGATTATGTTTTTAAGATTCATTAACTTGTAATCTGCAACTTGAAACTTGTATCTACAACAATAAATTTAAACAGACATGGCATTGAATAAACAGACACAGGCAATACGCATTCAGGCAGAAAAAACTGGAGAAAAAGAACATTCTACTCCCGTTTTCCTAACAAGTAGTTTCACATTTGAAACTGCCGAGGATATGCGTGCTGCTTTTGCCGATGAGAATGATGATAATATTTACAGTAGATATAGTAATCCAACAGTAGATGAGTTTGTAAAAAAGATGTGCATGCTAGAAGGGGCAGAAGCAGGGTTTGCCACGGCTTCGGGTATGGCGGCTGTCTTCAATTCAATATTTGCGCTATTGAAAGCAGGGGATCATCTTATTTGTTGTAGTTCTGTTTTTGGCAGCACTTATGCACTTGCTACCAAATTTCTTCCACGTTATGGCATTGAATGTACATTGGTGAGTGCAAATGCAAACGATGAATGGGAAGCAGCTGTGCAACCTAATACTAAGATGATTTATTTGGAAACACCTACTAATCCTCAACTTGAGATTCTAGACCTTGAATGGGCAGGCGATTTCTGCAAAAGGCATCAACTTATTTTCAATGTTGACAACTGCTTTGCTTCTCCGATATTGCAGAATCCGATTGAATTTGGTGCTGATATCGTTAGTCATAGTGCTACAAAATGGATTGACGGACAAGGGCGTGTTTTAGGAGGTGTAGTAGTAGGACGTGCAGATTTAATTCACGATATCTATATGTTTTGCAGAAATACAGGGCCAAGCATGAGTCCATTTAATGCGTGGGTATTAACGAAGAGTTTGGAAACCCTTGATGTTAGAATGGAACGTCATTGCAAGAATGCATTAGCAATAGCTTCATATTTTGAAAACCATGATAAGATTAGTTGGCTAAAATATCCTTTCCTTCCTTCTCATCCTGATTATGCAATTGCGAAGAAGCAAATGCGTGCGGGAGGTGGTATCCTTTGTTTTGAATTGAAGGGAGGTATTGAAAGCGGCAGGAAGTTTTTAGACGCATTACAGTTATTGTCTATGACTCCAAATCTTGGCGATACGAGAAGTATAGCTTCACATCCTGCTAGTACTACTCACTCCAAACTATCGGAGGCAGAGCGATTGTCGGTAGGTATTACACCGGGATTAATTCGTATTTCCGCAGGTTTGGAATATGTTCAGGACGTAATTAATGATATAGAACAAGCTTTAACTAGTTGTTAGTTGTTAGTTGTTAGTGGTTAGTGGTTAGTGGTTAGTGGTTGGTTTGCCCCGTAATTCGTAATTAATAATTCGTAATTTAAAATGGACAGGGATCGGTTACTTCAGCGGGCTGAGTTGCTAAGGCAACAGCGGCGTTTAAAAGACGCTGAAAGAGAGGTGGGCATTGTGTTGCAATCGGACCCTGAGGATGTGGAGGCTTTAATTATTTTAGGGCATTGTAAGATTGATGGTCGCCAATATACTGAAGCTATTACCATTTTAAAGCAGTGTTTGCAATACGAAAGCAATAAGGACTATGTGTTTTACTTGCTTTCATTTGCCTATTATCATAACAACGATAATGTTTCGGCTTTGTCCTATTTAAACGAAGCGATCTCGCTTTTTCCATTTAATCCTGGATATTTTGCCCTAGCTGCACATATACATTTAGAAAATAGAAACACACAAAAAGCATTAGAATTGGCTGATGCTGGTTTACAGATTGATGCAGAAAATGTTGCTTGTCTTAATGTACGTTCCTCGGTATTGTTCAAATTGAATAAGAAAGAAGAGGCCTATGATACTATTAACGAGGCGCTTTCTATTGACCCTGAAAACTATTCAACACATGCAATTTACGGTTGGCATTATCTTGAGAAGGGCAAACATATAGAGGCTGAACAGCATTTTAGAGAGTCACTTAGGTTAAACCCTGAATATGCCTATGCTAAACAAGGATATAAGTTGGCTCTGAAATCGAAATTTATCTTTTATAGATGGTTATTACAAGGAAATATATGGATGGCAAAACAGGATAAAAAGGTGAGGATGGGCTTGATATTTGGGTTGTGGTTGTTGGTTTCAGCAATGAATACAACATCAATTTATCGTCCATTTGTAGAGGTTGTTATTGCATTATATATATTAATCGTTATTTTTTCATGGTTAGGTAGTTCATTGGCAAATCTTTATTTGTTGGCAACCCCACATGGACATTATATATTGAGTCATACCGAAAAATGGAGTGCTAGGATGGTTGGTATCTGTTTGGCTTTGTCATTACCTTTCTTTTTGAGGTATTATTTTATTGACTCAGATTATATCATTATCCCTTCGGTTATTGCAGGATTAGCCATTTGCTTTAATGAAATAAATTTCCCAATTCATCCCTATCAAGTTAAAGGCAGAGAGTTATTTATTCATTTTATCATAACGATTGGAATTGTGGGATGTATCATTTCTCTTTTTAGCCTTGTGATTGGCTTTGGTGTGGCACTATCTTTTGCCCTTTTATTGATGGTATATATCTGGACAGGGACTCTTAGGAATAAGCTATTGTAATAGGTTTTAAGTAAAAGATAGAAGGTAGAAGGTAGAAGGTAGAAGGTAAAAGAAGGTAAAAGGTAAAAGGTTCTAAGTAGTAGGTAATAGGTTATAAGTAATAGGTAATAGGTAATAGGTAATAGGTGTTTATTTTACGTAAATGGGTTGGGATTGAGAGTTACTTTGAGATAAATGTTCGAGCTTATATTGACTCAGATTTTATAAAAGATCTCTATTACAATCCACAACACCACAACTGCACTCCTATTTCAATCACAAGATTTTCCTTTGATTTGTTTGTCTTGAGCATAGTATATTTTGTGTTCAATCAAATAAAAAAATAAAAAGCTTGTCCTTTTTGAGGTGTAAATTTCGGTTGGAGTTTTATGATAAACTGGTATTGACGAAAACATAAGTTATCAAAACTTGTAATTTACCCTACATACAACAAACAGCCGAGTGTCGTGATGATGTGGAGAAGCCTATACATTGTTACAGGTACACTACTCAGGCATGAGAGGACAGCCTCTTGATACTGTGCCTGTTCTACAACTTTAACACAGCTTCTTGTCTTAAGTAAGACAGGTACTTGTGTGTTGCAAGACAGGTATATGGCAGTAATATGACAGGTAAGCGTGGTGTTTGTGTGGTACACCTGTCATCTTCTACACAATTACCCACACAAACAATACAGGCAGGTGTGTGTATCTTGACAGGCATACAGCATTAGCAACACAGAGTGGTGGGATTTTAAAGAGAGGTGCACGTCATCTTTTACAGTGCTTGATTATCTTTTCAAGATAGTTTATCTAGTCTTCATATTGATTCTTTCACTTTTTAATATATTCACTATTTGCAAGAAGAGAGTGCAATGATGAATAATGGACAAAAAAAGAACTGATTACCTTTAAGGCAATCAGTTCTAGACAAAGTTTATACAACTTTAGACTTTTTACATAAAGAAGTATTACACAGTTTTAATAAATACTTCAAATTCTCCTTCCGTAGTAGGGCTTAAATTAGTTACTACAATATTTACCCAACCCCTAGGAATTGCGAACCCCGAAAATGGGTTCACCCTGATTGTATTTGTGACTATTCCGCCTACATTTAATATTGAAAGAATTACACTTCCTGAGTTTGTGAAAATCTTTTCTGCAATCAATGCACTAATTGTGATAGATTCTCCACTTCCAATTGAAAATTTAGTTGCGCCGTTTTTGCCGCTAGAAGATGGGTGAAAATATTTGGCTGTCAAAACAGTCATAACTTCTGCAATCATAGTATCAGATATTGCTTCATTTCTAGCATTATCTAAAACCTGAATGGTTTGAATCATCAAATTGTTGCTTGTAACCCCTAACAAAGAATCGATTGCCGATACTTGAGTTTCTAAAACAGATTTGATTCCTTTCAATGTATTTCTGTAAGCAATGTTGCCATTATATTCAGATAGCGAAAAGTTGGCAGGCAACTGATTTGGATGGGCTATCACCAACATATTGTTTACATCAATAACCTCTGATTCCCTAGTAATCGCAATGCCTAATTCCGATTTCTTTTGTTGATAGGAAAGATTAATTTTTGCCGCATCAAGTATAGCCTGAATGGCAGCACTATTTGTATTTATTGCCGTAATATTTACGGGTGTTATCGGATTGGGTACCGGAATTTTTTGTGACATAACGTTACAATTAATTGTGAATTAAATAATTAATAATGGCAAGATGAATGCCGATAACGGAAGGAGGTAAGTGGTAAGCGAGTTGTTGCTCTTTTGCCTTAAATCTTATTGCCTAACCTTTGACCTGATGAACTTTGCGGAAGTGAAAATAATAATGTTTGCAATCATAGTCTGGACTTTACTACACCGACGTTTCAATGCAAACTTACAGTAATTGTCATGCCGATGTCATTAAATTATTATTTCCCATAGAAATAGTAGATTATTTGAAACATTTTAACATAGCATATAGGTAAATGGATACTTTGATTAATGAAATGAGGTAAAATGGACATAAATGACTAGAAGGAAATGAGAAAAGGATATGATGAATTTATATAAGTAACTAAATATTTACTTTTGAAATCAACGAAACAGGAAAAAGGTGTCGGGAATGTCATTCATAATGAGGTGGTTTCACTGAAACGTAGCCTTTCCTTTGGTTCAGAAATAATTTACAAATTTTACTTAGGTTGAAGGGGATTAAATCCGATGAAGTGATCAACTTTTGGAAAGTTGTAGTAAATGAATAATCGAATAAACAGACAATCCGATATAAACAAAGCCAATTATTTTGTTTATCAATATAATATTCACATTAAAGTAGGTAAATAGTAGTTTGCCAAGAAGCATATAGGTAACCATTAATAGTAAAACACCAATCGCATTATAAAGTATAAACAGGGTTATGTTTTCGTAAATTGCATGACTTAATAAAGTAGTTATTGCCATCCAAAATGGGATTTGTTGAGGATGAACGATAATTGAAAATATGCCCCTTCGGTTCGTATTAGTTTGAACAGTTTGGATGTCTTTTTTACCATCTATAATCATCCAAATACCTAAAAGAAATAACAATAAAAGTGAAAAGATTTCAATGGTTTTATAGAGAAATTGATTGTGGTAGATTATTTTTAAGAATAATAGGGTAGTTACACCATAAAATGATTCAAATAGCAGTATTAAAAAGAGAATAAAAGTCAAAAACCTATACTGTTTTAATTGAAATAAATTGACTACCATCAGGTTGATATTTCCTGGAAAAAGATATCCATAAAACCCTATTAAAATGCCTATCCAACTCATTTAGTTTCTTGCTTTTAGTTTATGTTCTTTTTCAAGTGTTCTCCAATTTTTAAACTCATGATAGCTTAAGTAACTGATACCCTTACTATTATTATAAATGGCTGCTTCGTACATCATTTTATAATGCTGTGCAATTACCTTTTGCCCTTTAAAAAATGAAAATCCCGGTTGATAGATATGGGCAGGTTCAGCACCTACACCATTTAATTCTAGGATCGAAATATTTTCCCCCTGTTTTAATTCCTCAATACTGTTGCAACGCAAATCGAATCTGCCAAAATAAAATCCTTCTATTTGATTACTAATCTTATCAAAAGTCTGATTAAGCTGTTCATCAATAATGTGATTGTAATTCAAAAACTCGGCACCTAAAACATGATTACCATAAGGAACAATGACTAGTTGTTCTCCTTTTGACAATACATTATTGAAGGCTATCGTGTCGCTTTGGTTTAACCGATGATACTGTAAAAATGAACGATTGTTTTTTAAGATTAATTGTTCTGTATCGCTTATTCCATCACCAACTATAGTTAATAATTTCTTGAACGTTACCGAAGTGACGCGGCCTTTTTTGTTTGATGGATGTCGGTAATAGAAAATGCTCAATTCAATTGGATAATTGATATACTCCTGAATCAAAAAGGGAATTTTAATGGAATTAATATAGACGTTAAGTTCCTCCTTTGAAGTTATTTTGCTAACAAGCCATCCTCTTTCTCCTCTATCTGGTTTGGCAATTATTGGATAAGTAATAGTAACTGCTTCTAATTTCTTTTGAACATTCTCAACTGACTCATTTTCTTCTATATAAATAGTTTTTGGGAATAAAGCAGTGGGAATCAGTTCGAAAATCTTCCATTTGCTCTCAAAAAAAGCACCTCCTGTCTCAATACTCGGATTGGCCGCGGAAAAGAAAAAGAAAGACTTTGCTTTAATAGATAGATATATGTAATAAAAGCTAACAGGAAAATAAACTATCCACATTGGCCAATATTCCCAATGGAATATTTTAATGTAATACTTTCGAATGGTATTATTAATTAGAGAAATCGACATCTTAAGTGATTAAATTGTAGAATTAGTTTCAGTGTTAAAAGATGAAAATGTGTCTTGAATTTTTATAGAAACTTTTGTATTTTGATGAGTAATAAAATCAAAATAATCAAATGTTATCTGCTCATCTTTATATACTTCTAAGAAAGAATAACTTAAAGTCCTTAACGTATTATTTCTATTCATGATAAAACCATTTTCTTTATCCATATAGGTTCTGAAAAATGTAAGTATGCTTTGTTGAGAAAAGATGGGATTGGTAGCCGTCCAATTTTCAAACAATTGCCTCCTTTTTTCTTTTACAGCAGGATTATAAAGGGTAGCAGAACACCAAATATGTGGAATAGAAGCATCTAATAAATACTTATGCTTTTGTTGTCCATCCCAAACTAAATGAAATAAATTATTATCACTCCATACAATCAAAGTAAAGGGTTCAATATCTGCCATAGGCATTAAGTTCCAATCAATTACAGGTAGTTCAGTTTGCAATAATTCGAGGACTATCAGGCCCCTGCTTTTTTTGTAATTTGTGTGCTTAATGTGGGTTTCGAAACCGCCATTTAATAGGATGATAACATTATTAAATTCATTTGCACCCACCCATGTTCCCCCCGCTTCAGCATCTTTTGGAGCTGTAAATTGTATGTGATCTGAACCATAAATATTCGGTTCCAATGCTTTAGGTCTGAAAGGATTTTCATCCCTCAAAGAGGCAAAATATACACTATTGTCTTTTGGAATAAATAAAACAGTACACATACGATTAATGATTTACTAAGATTGAGATGCCTTGTACTTGATGGTAGAATATGCCATCCCAAAATCAGGGTTTACAATTTCCATTTTTAACTCTATCAAACCTACTTTTATGAGCGCGAGGTGATGAATAGTATGTTCTGTATTGTAAACAACCTCCCTGAAATATGTAGTAGTAACAATAGATTCAAAAATATTTTCTTGCTTTTCAGTTACCATTAATAAATGCTTGTCAGGTTTTATTAAATCTTTTTCTAGTTCAATTATTGTACTTATTGCAAGAAATATATCAGTTTCTAAAGACAAATTTCTTTTTCTGTTGATATAGTCAATTTCACCTGAATTATATCCATCGATAGCACACTTTAATAATTCTATGATATGTCTTGTATGTGCACCAATGCTAGAATTGGTTAAATGAGAAATGTTGGTATTGTAATGTTCATCACTCAAGTGGCAAAGTAGATACTTTAATGATTGTAATTGCTCTGAAAGTTGTTTAAATATCATAGTTATCCCTTTTAGGTGGTTGTTTATTTTTTAGAATTTATTCTTTTGTATAAATTAGTTCCTTGTTTTTTGTAGATAATAGTCAGTAAAATGCATAAAGCCAACTCTGTGATTGCCAACATAAACAATTGTCCTCCATCACCCTGAGACTGTATCCCTAAGACAGTTAAATGAGATAAAATTGCGCCAGCCATTAAACCTATCCCTAAGAATGCGCCTATAAAGACTGTTGCGGGTATTAATAACAAAATCCCTGTAATCAATTCTATGATGCCTGTTCCAATTCTGCCCCAAGGTTCAACTCCTAGTTTTGTAAATAATTCAACCGATTCGGGTTGTGCTGTAAATTTAAAATAGAGAGTTTGCAATAATATAAAGGCTGCAACAACTCTTAAAGCCAGATAAATGATTTGCTTAATGTTCATACTTTTTGTTTTTTTTACTATTCAGAAGGGTTTACCACAAAGTAATCAAAGGAAAACAAGGAACACAAAGTTTTCTAATAAAACAGATGAATCAGAGCCGTTATAAATGATGATTTCTAGAGTTACTTTGTGAAAAGCGTTGTGATTATTGAGGTAAAACTTCTTAAGTAGCAACGATTTTTTTAATGAAATAATATTGTCCAGTTTTTATCTGCTGTAGGCTTAAGGTTTGATTCATCCTTATTCCATTTTGTCAATGTATTATTTACCCAAGAATGATAAAAGAGATAGAGTTTGCCATTGCTTATTTTAAAGGTTTCGGGATCAACTTCTACTTTTTCTCCTGATGAACCCATAGCGTAGGCACACCAACCACCATATTGAGGTTCGAACTTTTTAGGTGACTTTAAAAACAGATCTTTATTAGTGGCACTTGAAAAGTAATAGGAGATACCCTCTACTGAAGCGACAAACTGTTTATCTCCTTTCAATGCCTTTCCATTATTAAAATATGACACAGGGTCATGCCCCTGAAGAGCTATTCCTTTGTCAAGATTAAAATGTTTTGTCCTTAATGTTGACTGTGCGTTTGATAATGAGAGGGTAAATAATACTGTAATGCATGCAAAAAATACTTTGTTCATATTTACTTATTTAGATGAAGCAAAGATGAATCCTTATTGTGCGGCAATTATTACCTATTGTTCCCGAACACTTGTATATACTTCCCTAATTTTAAATACTAGATGATTTCTTTATTTCTGAAGGTGTTTGATTGGTACAATTTTTAAAAAACTTACTAAAGTGAGCAACTTCTTCGAATCCTAATTCATCAGCAATTTCTTTAACTGACTTGTCGGTATAGTAAAATAACCTTTTAGCCTCGGTGATAATCCTTTCTTGAATAATTTGCAAAGGGGTTTTCTTGCTGTATAAAGAGAATATATTGGCAATAGTTTTAGGGGACTTGTTCAATAGTCCTGCATAATACTGCACTTGATGTTCTTTTTTATAGTGAATTTCTACTAATACGTTGAATTGTCTGATTAAATTGAATTTGTTTTCAGTGATTTCGTCTGACTTACAATATTGTTTTTTGGCTAAACGGGTAGTCTGAATGATGAGTCTAACTAATAACATCCGAAGCATTTCGCCTTTAATTTCTTCTTCCTACTCGTATTCTTCCTCAAATAGGTCTTGAAGTTTTTTTAATTTATCAGTATCCTCTTCTTCAAGTGAGACAAACATAGTAGGAGAGGGGCCAAAAAAAATAAATCCAATACAGCCCACCTCTGCATCATGATTCAGAATACAATAAAATTCACGGTTAAATTGCCATGCAATTATATCTTCAGGTCTCTCGAAACGAAAAGATTGGTTCAACATAATTGGCAGCAAGGTATTGGAATTGAATTCATATTTTACTTCATCAATAAATACATTTTGGCATTTACCTTTATTCCAAGCGATTGTGTGAAAACTATATTCGGTTTTTTGCTTAAAGTAATTGATGGAAAAACCAGATTCGTTTTTAATAAGAATCAATTTCCCAAATCCATCTTTATGAGTAAAAGTATATTTCATATTTAAGCATCTAATTTCATAAACTGTTAATGTGTAACAAATAATGAATGTACATTTAAAACTATTGCAATATTAAAAACAAAATTAAGTGTAACCTTAAGTCATAAATACAAGAATGGGAAATTTTTGTATTTTCATGACAAATTGATTATCTTAAACAAATGACTCAGTCTATTTATAATTCATTATTGTTGTATATCATATTCTTTAATTAAAATATCTGCTGGTATGTGCAAAAGATTACTGAATTTTCTAATCATAGTTAATGTTAGAGGCTGTTTATAATTCATCACCTTACTAATTGTACACTTATCGCTATACTCTGCTGCTAATTTGACTAGATTATAACCAAAAACATCTAAACGAATCTTAATAAAATCTATTGGGTCAACATCAGGTAAATTGTATTTCTGATCTTCATATTGGCTGATAAGCAATAAAAGTAATTTTTTCTCTTTGTAATTAGTGTCGTCGTCATTGTTAATAATTGTCCAATTTCTCATTTTATAACTTTTAAATTTATTCGGTGTGATATATATTTATTTACAATAGCATACAAATAGAATGGGGGGAAGCCTAGTTACATAATTTCCAACTTGTTATTTTTATTGTCCATCACTTTTCTTATTTTCTTCTATTAAACCTTTGTAATAATGCTATAAGTTGTGAATGTTGTTTAATTACTTTCAAAAATTAATAGTTTAAGGGATAAGAACCTTATTTTTGCGCCGCTTTTAGAATTTATTCTTCAAAATAGAAGATTTTATTAATCATAACGGTTCTTTAAATCAATTAAAAGCATATTGTATTGACAAATTAAAAGATAAATCGACAAAAAACAGATAGTATGGGAAGGATTTTTGAAGTAAGGAAGGCCACAATGTTTGCCCGTTGGGACAGGATGGCTAAGCAATTTACCCGTATAGGTAAAGAAATAGTAATAGCTGTTAAGGCAAGTGGTCCTGATACTGCAACAAACCCTGCACTAAGAAGGTGTTATCAGAATGCCCGTAGCGTGGGAATGCCCAAAGACCGTGTGGAAGCAGCAATTAAGCGTGCAATGGGTAAGGATACTGCCAATTATGAAGAAATATTATATGAAGGCTATGCGCCTCATGGAGTTGCTTTATTAGTAGAAACTGCTACTGACAATCATGTACGTACAGTAGCGAATGTAAAAAGTCATTTCAATAAGGGTGGGGGTGCCTTAGGAAATAGTGGCAGTGTGAGTTTTCAATTCAAAAAAGTGGGTAGCTTCAAATTAAAGCCAGAAGGGATTAGTTTAGATGATTTGGAATTGGAATTAATTGACCATGGTTTGGATGAAATAGGTGAAAGTTTGGGTGAAAATGGTGAGGAAATATTAGTATTGCGTTGCGCCTTTACCGATTTTGGTAATCTTCAAAAAGCGTTAGAAGATAAGAATATCACGCCAATCAGTGCAGAATTGGAATGGATTCCTAGTACTACTATTCCTGTAACTGACGAACAGGCAGAAGATATCAGTAAACTGATCGACAGACTCGAACAAGATGAAGATGTTAATAAGGTTTTTCATAACATGGGATAGAAACATTAATTGAAAATTAAGATTTGAAAATTGTACTGTTTGATGGCGTTTGTAACCTATGCAATCATAGTGTACAGTTTATAATAAAGCATGATGCAAAGAAGCAAATTAAGTTTGCTTCTTTGCAAAGTG
>CANCPA010000107.1 GCA_947379895.1 Chitinophagaceae bacterium
ATTTCCTCGTCCAATTATCAGTTCTGAATGGAGATGCAGGTAATCCTTCCTTATTATACAAATTACATCCACTAGGATTACTAGCCCATGCATACCTAACAGCAACAGGATTAGTAATAGTAGGACTCTCTACAATAATCTTATCTCCAACAATTGTAGCCTTTGCCCAAACGAATTTCTTATCTACTCCTGCAATTGCAAATCGATTAAGTTCCTTTCCATCAATAGCAGTTAATCCCGAACCGATATTGGAAAATGACAACTCAATTTTATTGTCCAAAACTTTCATTGATTCATAAACAGGGCCACTATAAACAATACCCTTTTCCTGATAAGCCACATTTTCTGCGGCAAGGGCAAGCCTCTCCCCTACAGTTTTTTTATTCAAAGGATGAATGTCATGTGCCTCACCAATATCAATAGTTACGGCAATACCACAATTCTTTACATTTCTAGCAGTAAGAGATTGTGATTCTCTCAATTCTGCCCAATTACTCTCTTCAGGAGTTGGTTTTGAATCCATATAATTAGCCAATTGAACAATCAGGAAGGGAAAATCACCTTGTTTCCATTGATTTCTCCAATCGGTAATCATTGCAGGCAACAACTTTTTGTATTCTTCCGGCTTACCCGAATTAGATTCTCCTTGATACCAAGCAGCCCCCTTGATTGTGTAAGGCACTAACGGTGCAATCATTCCATTAAATAAGGAAGTCGGCTGACAATGAAATCTTGTAAAAGTGTTGATAGGCAATGCAGGTACCGAAACCCCAACCTTATATTGCCATGCCCCACTAAGTTCAATATTCTCATTGCCAATTACTAAACGGTATTTTTTATCTTGTATAAAACCTCCATTTCCATCGGTATCGATTATGCGTACTGCAATCACATTCCGACCTTCTTTCAACACACCTGCAGGAACAATATATTTCCGAAGGGTATATTTATTAGAGGTCGCTCCTACTTTTATCCCATTAATATAAGTCGTATCTCCATCATCTAACATGCCCATTTCAAGTACCGTATTCTTACCCAACATTTCATGGGCCAATACAATTTCTTTTCTAAACCAAACGACTCCATCTACATCTTTAGCCCCTTGAGTTTCCCAATAACCAGGTACATTAAATGCTTTCCAATCTGAAACATTCAAATCAAATGCTGCCCAATTATTTCCAGAATTACTTCCTTCATCACTCATCCTTACCTGTTGATACCATGCATCCGAAACCGCCTTATCCTTCTTGATAGTATTCGACACGTAGGAAGAATCCTTCAAAGTAGGTAGCTTTTCAATGAAATAACTGAAGTCCTTGAGTCCTTCTTCACTAGTCCAAGCCTCTGCAGGTGTACCTCCCCAACTCGTGTGTATCACACCAATTGGCACTTTATATTTATCGTAAAGACTCTTTGCCATGAAATAAGCAACAGCACTGAACTTAATGATATTGGTAGGATTTGCTCTTTTCCATCTTCCAGAAAAAGTTGTCTTAGGCAAATAAGCATATTGCTTTTCTACTTGAAATTCCCTGATAAATTTATTATCTGAATTAGCAATCTCTACAGGATATTTTGCAGTGATTCTTTGCATATCAAATTCCATATTCGATTGACCCGAACAAAGCCACACATCACCAAATACAATTTCCTTTACTTCAACAGAGTCATGTGCTGTTGTAATTTTCAAGGTATAGGTCTTATCAGAGGCTTTTGTTTCGGGAAGTGTCAATGTCCATTTCTTATCCTTATCGGGTATGGCACTATATTTCTTTTGGTTGAAATAAATGTTGACAGGTTCACCCTTTAGGCTCCATCCCCAAATATTCACCCGTTGATTTCTTTGCAAAATCATACTGTCACTTATCAAGGCAGGTAGCTTTATTTGCCCATTTGAGTTTATTCCAAAGGCTACTAATACTAAACCAAAAATCAAATTCTTATTCATACGTTACCTATATTTATTTTATAATTATTCAATCACTACTAACCCCCAATCGTAATTTCTAATACCAACATTTATTAATATCCCCTAAAATCTTGCAACCAATTTGCCTCTTTGTACCTTTTCCAATCAGGGTCATATTCCAATAAAATCTGTAAATCAATAAACTTAAACTCCTCCTGAACTTTTTTTAATCTCTGCAAAGCCATTTCTGCATCACTTGAATAAAAACTCCATTTCTTCTGACCAAAACCAACATAGGCATAATAAAGTATCGTTTGCAAGTCATATTCTAACACTTTAATCATTGCCTTTTCCACTTCAATAATCAATTTAGACTGATGATTATTTGGTAGTAACATTTCATCAACTTGCCCATATTGCCAATTTGCCGTTAGTATCGTTGTATATTTTTTTGAAGCCTGAAATCCATCCAAATTAGTCTTGTACTTAACAAAAAAAGGTGTTCCATCTTTTTCATCCACATAATCAGCCCAATTAAAATTGTAATCGCTCAATAAATCAATTTGTTGCATGTCACTCATTTAATACCTAAAAATGCTGTTAGTCCATTATTCCCTTTTACCTTGTCATCACCCTTACTGTACCCAATAAATACCCTCCATCTGTCCTTCTATCCTTATTCAATAGCTGAAGGGGTGCATAATAATTAGACGCATCTTTTATCATCAATTCCAATTGATAGTCACCTGCAGGTAAGTTTACAGGTAACGTATAATTATCATAAACTGTAATCGGAAAATCCTTTTTTGAGATAGAATCAATTGTTGGCAATACTGATTTCAAATTCAAGCTAGAAGTTGCCTGCCATTTAACCACTAAACTCTTTGCATCTAATAATAAATAAGTAACAGTCCAATTCAAATAGGTGGGAGCATTTCCAATATTAGACCATTTAGTTTTCATGTTAAAATCCTTCCCTGTAATAACGCTATCAGAAATAGTCAAAGTCTGTAAGCTATACTTATAGCCTGATTGTTTAACGCTCATTAGAATAGAATCTTGTTGCCGCTTAGTCATCGACGACCATACCCCATAATTAGCATTACCAATTGCGGAGATGTGATATTTTGCTGTTTGTGGTACACATAAACTATAATTCATACCAGAAGTTCCAGTTCCATACCCTTCCACAATTACAGGTGCCGTTTTCCAACGGTC
Organism: Chitinophagaceae bacterium; assembly: GCA_947379895.1. Taxonomy (GTDB): domain Bacteria; phylum Bacteroidota; class Bacteroidia; order Chitinophagales; family Chitinophagaceae; genus Parasediminibacterium. The sequence continues at coordinate 3,128 of CANCPA010000107.1, forward strand.
TTTTGCAAAACTCCAAGCGGTAGAGTTTACCAAAGATTCCATTTGCTTGTTACCCCACGAATCTCTACGCCAACCTATCGGATAGTTAGGATTATTTCGAGTCATTGCATATTGTAATCCATAAGGATTATCGCTCATCATAACCAACTGTTTATTGGGAAAAGCATTGGTGTAGGCATTTATCATTCGTTCGATAGTAGTATTTGTGATAGGTACCGCAGGAGAAACAGGCGACTCAAAACCTGCAAGATGCCACTCTCCCCAATTTCCATACGACCTGATTTCTACAAATCCAATTCTTGCATCATTATTAAAAGTTCTGCCTAAAGCTGACACTAAAGAATCAAGCCTTTCAAGGAAATAAGCATTGTTCCAATCAGGCACCCAACAACTTTTTGCAGTACTATACCACCCCTTCATACTGCTATCAACATAGGCAGGGTATGCCTTATTAATACCTTCAACACAACACCTAATAGCAAAAGCAAAGCGACCTCTCCCATTCGCATTACTATAGGCACTTGCAGCAGCAGTTGATAAAACAGAAAAATCATATTTCCCCTTCGACTTCTCCAAGTCACTCCAATTGAATCGGGCATAACTATCTAAAGACTTTACAGGTGCTTGTTCCTGATAATTCCATTTATAAAAACCCATTCCAGGATTCATTAATAAGGTGTCGATACTTTGATAAGTCCTAATAGTATCGCTGCTAACAGCTGCATTTGCACTTGTCGTTGTTTTCTTACAACTTAACAATATTAGCCCTATCAATAAACAACCTATTCCCTTACAAAAAATGATAACTAATTTCATGCTATTTGCTTTAATAATATTAACAACTTTGTACTCATCATAAACCATCAAAAACATGTTATAATCTCAATAACATATAATTTAAAATTTAAAACTTAAAATTAATACCCAAGTTTCATCATCTCCGTCCCTGCCATCAAAAAAGCCCCTGTTCCATATTCCTGATTATCACTTTGCTGTACCGATTCAGGCTTTGCAGCAACCCGTTGCACCCAAGTCAATTTTCCATCGGGTGCCACTGCCTCATTAATTGCCTTCCAACCTTTTAGTACTACAGGTAAGTAGGTCTTCTTATCTAAAACACCATTATTAATTCCCCATGCAAGGGCAAAGGTGTAAAAGGATGAGCCACTTGTTTCCTTAACAGGTACCTGATTCGGGTCCAATAAACTTGCACGCCACAAACCATCAGGTTGTTGCAATCCGCTTATCTTTTCTGCCATCTTCTGATACACTTCGAGATATTTGTTGTAGGATGCATCATTTTTAGGCAACCTTTCTAATAGTTGAACCAATCCTCCCATTACCCAACCATTTCCTCGCGACCAAAACAGTTTATTTCCATTAGGTGTTTTCTTTTCAAAGAAACTATTATCTCTGAAGAATAGATTCTCTTGTTTGTCATATAGAAAATCGTAAGTATCCCACCACATTCTATGTAGGAATTGATTGTATTTTGCATCCCCCGTTTCTTCCGCTAATCGAACCAAAACAGGTGGAGCCATGAATAAGGCATCACACCACCACCAATCTTTTCGTCCATCCATCGGAACGTTGATGATTGAATCAAATCTATTTTTGGTGGATGCCAACATGAACTCTTTCTTTTGTACATCATAGATATCAAGGAATATTTGACAACGAGCCAAATCATCCGCCATTCTAAATCGAGGACCAGGTTGCCAATTAACATTAGACGAATAGGTAATACTTCCATTCAAATAGGCAGTATCGTTTGTAGATTTATAGGCACGCATTGCACCAATATATAACACTGCCCTTGCCCAATCGTAGTCAAATTTCTCATTCAAGGAAATTGGATTATTGCGTTGCCAAGTATAGACAGCCTTCATCTGCTGAAGAACATTTGCTTTCGAATTAACTGTATTAGTTGCAGTATGCAGCTTACTATTATCAGCACAAGAAATCAGGCAAATAATAATTACCCAACTACAACATCCCATTAAAACAATTCTCATCCTCTTTTTCATACTATCATTTTTTCAATTAAGTTATAAATATTTGTGCTCTTTGTTTCTTCATTGTCCCCTACTATATGACTTCATTTAAGCTAGACTTTTTCATTGCTACTGAGTAGCAATCCTATGTGACCTACTTTTTATAAAACATATAAAAAACTATATTCTTTCTATGTGGCTATGTGTCTAAGTGGTAGCTTTTTTCCATTTTATGGCGATACATTAATTATAAACTGCCTCATCACCTGTTTCTCTTCTTTTGAATTAGCATTAAAAGCCAAAAAAGTTACCTTATAGGTTCCTGCCTTTAAGTAGGAATATTGATAAGTAGTTAATGTAGCTCCTCCCATTGTTTTTATAGAAACGCCTACATCAGGAGTCACCTTATTCAATTTAAAAGGAGCAGTGAGAGCCCATTGAACCGATGTTGCTTTTCTAGTAGTTTGAATGTAATTTGCTTGTTGATTTAGATACCAATTTGAAGTATCACAAGTTGAGATACCTGTCCAATAACAAGTGCCAATTGTTGCAAGCGTATAGTTGCTACTATCTGCAAGTACATTTGATATTGTAACGCCCCTGATAGTCCATTTAGAGGCAACAGGATATGCACTTCCCACAAATCCAGAATATCTAAAAGCTAGTACAAAACTGTCGTTAAATGCAAAATCATTGAGTCGTACAATTCCTGAAGGAGTACTATCCTTCCCTGTTGAAAGTATGGCTCGATTAGTTATATCCGTCCAATTTGCATTCGAAATACCCTCTGCATCCCATGAACGAAGATTGTTTGTTGCTTTTAATTGCAAGGAGTCAATAGTATTAGCATTCTGAACAAAAGAAATAAATTGTAGTTGTGGTGTTCCTAATGAAGATGTACGATTGATAAAATCATGGTTATATCCAATTTCCCCAGAATAAAAAGTTACATAATCTGCATTACCCGAACAATTAAAATTAACAGTATCCCCCACCTTATAGTTTAGTGTAGTAACCTCCACATTAAAGTCAGGTGCAGTAAGCGTAAACTTTTTGCATCCTACACCACCTATCAGCAGCAGTGCTAAACAGATAATAATTTTAAAATCTTTCATCATATTCAATATTTTATTCAAAGTAGTTTGCAATAAGAAAATGTCTTGAACTAATCATTTTAATCATTTTAAATCACTCTAATCATTCATCTACCAACCCCCGTTTTGCACCAATAATTTATTCACCGACATCTCTGTAGATGGAATAGGAAACAAGGTATCTTTTTGAGAAACATATTTACTTGCCAATCCCAAACTAGTCACACCACTCGGATAATTAACACTAATATCAGGCAATAAACCCTGAACATTATTTATCAAAAGTCCCCATCGTATCAAATCAAGCCTCCTTAGGGTTTCACCACAAAACTCCCTAGCCCTTTCATCTTGTATAAAAGAACGAAAATCGACCTTAGACAATCCAACTGGAACATCTGAAATAACATTTGCTGTATTTAACGGAAATCCAAATCCTCTTCTTCTTACTTGATTGATAGCGTTGTAGGCAATTGCAGTAGGACCATTCAATTCATTTTCAGCCTCTGCCTGCATTAATAAAATATCTGCATAGCGTAAAACAGGGAAATTTGCAGGGGAATAATTTTTATTCTTAGGCATAATAACTTCATATTCTCTCCTGAACTTTCCCATTCCATATTGAAAGTAATTAGTCAGTGTAGTTTTCACACCTGTTGTTCCTGTTCCCCAACTGTAATTTGCACAATTCCAATCCCTACGGGTATCTAAGCATGCCTTTGGGGTTAATACACTCGTAGCATCTACCCCATAAGAGCGAAATAATTTTCCTGATGGAACAGCTTGACTATAACACAACCCAATATTAATGTCATTACAAGCGATTCCATAAAATACGCCTATTTGACCTTCTTGTGAAGTTAGATAGGAGGTTCCTGTAAATTCAATTTCCCAAATTGATTCATTTGTATCATATTTGTCCGCTGCGTAATTGATAAATATTTGACTATATCTAGGATTCAAAGAGTGTTCACCATCAGCAATTACCTTGTTGATATAAAATAGGGCGTCGTTGTATTTGGAAACATCCATTATAGGATGCCCTGCCATATACATACAAACCCTTGCCAAGATTCCCTCAACAGCAGTCTTCGTTATTTTTCCACTATATCCGAGTGACTTTACTGTTTGATTTTGCAATAAGTCATCAGCCATTTTCATATCGGCCAAAATCTGCTCATAAACCAATGCTTTTGGCGACTTACTAACATTCAAATTATTGGAGCCATCCACAACAGGGTTCAGAATCAATGGCACATCTCCAAAGTTGCTTACTAATAGAAAATAATAATACCCTCTCAAAAATAACGCTTGCCCAAGTATGAGTGACCTAGCGTTTTCATCCATGACAGGCTTATTGATATTTGCTATTAAATAATTGGCATTACTGATTCCTTGATAGGCTGTTTGCCAAAAACTATAGATAGCAGGTTCAGAAGAAGTGTAAAAATAATTTAGATAATTTGGTGTAGAATTACGATTACACATCTCATCGGTACTCCAATTGAGTCTCAACCAATTAGTACCATAAATAGCACTACTACTTAACCCGGTATAAACACTATTTAAACCATTTTGAAGGTCTGTAGCATTGTTGTAATAATTTTGTGGGGCAATAAAAGCCGTAGGTGTAGTTTCCAAAAACTTCTTACAGGCAGTTTGTGAACCCACTATTATCAATAAAAAAATGATTCCAAATAAATTCTTCATCCTAAAATGCTTTTCTTTTTCAATTAATATCAAATACAAAAAACTTACAACTTATAACGTAAAACTTATAACGCAAACCGTAAAACTTATAACGTAAACCGTAAAACTTATAACGTAAAACTTAAAACCTATAACTTACAACGTATAACTCCTAAAAAACCACATTAACCCCAACTACAAATGTCCTTGCACGTGGATAAGCCGAATAATCAAACCCAGGTGTTAAGGCAGAATTCCTAACGGAAACCTCGGGGTCATTACCACTATAATTTGACCATGTATATAGATTTTGTCCCGATGCATAAATCCTGATACTGTTCATTTTTATCAACTTTAATTTATTCCCTTTAACCGTATAGCCTACAGAAACAGTCTTCAATTTTATAAACGAGCCATCCTCAATTACCCTTGAAGAATAGTAAGGCAATCCCCCACCTCCTGCTCGATAAAGTGTATTGCTTGGATTATTAGGTTCCCAACGATTTGCATAAGTAGCATATTGATTAATCTTTAGGTTATTAAGTCCATTACCTTCAAAAATGAGTCTGTTTGCATTCACAATATCATTTCCATAATTATATTGCAGCAAAACAGAAACATCGAAGGATTTATACGTAAATGTATTAGAGAATCCACCTACAAAAACGGGAATCCCCCTACCTATCACGGTATAATCGCTCGAATTGACGGTACCATCACCATTCAAATCCTTGTATTTTATATCTCCAGGTTTAACTGTGTTCCGTGTAGTACCATTATCTGTAATATTTGATTTCAGTACATATCCCCCTTGAGGTGTCATATCAAAATCAGAATATTGATATATCCCATCCCATTTCAAACCATATATCTGCCCCATCGATTTACCAATACTAGCAATGTACAAGGGATTTGAACCATATCCTGCATCAAAACCAACGCTAGAGAACAATGAATTCTGATTTTCAGAGAGAGAAAGCACCTTATTTTGATTAAAAGAAATATTAAATGTGGATACCCATGTAAAAGCATTCTTTCTCAAACTATTTGTCAGACTAATTTCTAGCCCTCGATTGTCAACACTGCCAATGTTTTTATAGGTAGTCTGAAATCCAGATGTAGTAGGTATCGTCGCATTCAATAATAAATTCTTTGAAACCTTATCATATAAGTCAACTGTCAAAGACAATGAACCATTGAAGAAAGCCAAATCAAAACCAAGATTTGTCTGTGAGGTTGATTCCCATTGAAGATTCCTATTGCCCAACGCAGTGACAGAACTTCCATAAACAATAGAGTTATTATATGAATAAGCATAATTATTAGCCCCCATTTGACCTAGATAAGAGAAATCACTTACCCGATTATTACCTGTATTGCCGATACCAATTCTAACTTTACCATCACTTAACCATCTAAAATTCTGCATGAATGCCTCTTTATTAAAACGCCAAGCAAAGGAAGCAGAAGGAAAATACCCCCATTTATTTTCAGGCGAAAACTTTGAAGAACCATCAGCCCTAAAAGAAAGCGTAGCTAAATATCGAGAATCATAACTGTAAGTAACACGCCCTAATAAGGAGGCTAATGACCAATTAGTCGAAGTAGTGTAAGCAGACAACGCTCCTGAAGGTGCCTGATACAATCCAGAAACACCTAGTGACTCATTAGGTAAATAATTGGCTGAAATACTATTGAATGTATTGCTTTCCGCTTGACTTGTTATACCACCCAATAAATTTAAAGAATGCTTTTGATGAATAGTCTTTGTATAAGTCAAGGTATTTTCATTCACCCAATTTGAAGACATTGCTGTACTTGTCGAACCATTCACTCCTTTATTATTAGGCAAAATAGAATTGCCACTTTGAGTCTTCGAATTATTAAACACATTCCTAACTGTTGAAATGTTTGTAACACCACCTGTCATCTTAAATACCAAGTTCGGCACAATCGTGTATTGTAAAAATGCATTTACAGTTTGATTGCTCACAATCGACTCCGTCAATTGATTTTGTGCATTAATAACAGGATTAAAGCGATAATCGCCATTATGATTGGTTATTTCAGGGTCAAAAGGCAACATTAAAAGACTATCATTTCCATTTTTCAATGGACTGTACCCCCATACATTTGCCAATAGACTCAACATAGTAGAATAAGAGTTTTCACTTACTTGAATACCTCGTGATTTGCTGTTACTTATATTTACTGTACCACCTACTTTGAATTTATCATTAATCGTTTGGTCAATTGTCAATCTTCCTTGATAACGCTTAAATCCAGAATTAATAACCACCCCATCTTGATTCAATACATTTCCAGAAAATGAGTATTTAGTCTCTTTGTTGCCACCTCTCACTGCAATGTCATGACTTTGCATAGTTGCCACTCTAAAAACATAGTCTTGCAAATCCAAGCCATTCACACTTTTATAGTCTTCTAATGTTTTCCCCTTCAATAAGTTTGCGGTATCCTTCATTTCTAATTCATACTGTACATATTGATAAGGAGTCATTAATGGAATATGTTTTGTAACATCTTGACGCCCCATATATCCATTGTAGGTAACAATTGCTCGTTCACTAGATTTCCCTCGCTTTGTAGTAATCATGATTACACCATTTGCACCTCTAGCACCATAAATAGCCGTAGCAGATGCATCCTTCAACACCTCGATTGACTCAATATCACTAGGATTAATCGAATTACTACTCGCACTCTCCATTGGAAACCCATCCACCACATATAAGGGAGAATTATCCTGCGTGATAGAACCATATCCCCTAACTACAATATTATTGGTGGTTCCAGGCTGTCCATCATTTCCAGAAACCTGTACACCTGCCACTCTTCCGGCTAATGCATCATCAAATGACTTTACAGGTGCCTTCGAAAATTCATTCATATTAACAGAGGCAACAGAACCCGTCAAATCTTTTTTCTTAATAGTTGAATAGCCAATAACCACCACTTCTTCTAATTTCTTTTCAACAGCAACTAATCTAATATCAAGTCCTGACCTATTTGTAACCGTAATTTCTTTAGTAGCAAACCCTAAATAGGATATAACAAGTGTTGGATTTGTACTCTTAACAAACAACCTGAATGCTCCGTTTTTATCTGCAACAGTTGACAAGGAATTCCCTTTTACTTTAATCAATGCAGCCGCAAGTACATTTCCAGATTCATCCTTGACAGTACCTGTAATGGCATTTTGGGATTGAGCAAGAAGTATAAAAGGAAAAATAAGCAATAGGATACATACAATTTTCCGTAGCGTAGCATCTAAAATTCGATATGGCAAAAACAACAATTTCATGTAAAACAATTTGTTTGAATAATTACTAAAAAGAATGGAAAGCGAATTGCATGCAACCCAAATATTCTTATTATTTATCGGGTACAAAAGTGATGGTGTTTGATAAGAATGATGGTAGATAAACGTGTTTTTATAGGGGGAAAATCGTGTTTATTTAATTTTACAAGGCAATTTACATAAAAAAGGAAGGTTTAACTTTGAGCGAAACCTTCCTTTTAGATTACATACAACTTTAATAATTGCCATAGTATCACCTATTACCTATTACCTTACACCTTACACCTAATACCTTTCCTCCCTTCCAAAATCAAAATTCACTTCAAATTCCTTACGCTCATTAGGTGTCAAATCGAAATCAAATCCTAGTATCGAAACGCCTTTATTTTGATTCTCATAAGTGGTGGCTGGCTTTACAGATTTTTTAAATGGCTTGGCAATTCCATTATAATTAAGTCTTAGTAGGATGTGTTTATGATGTTGTGTCAATTCAATCACACTATCACTCTTTATGGTAACCTTTGCCTCTGTTAGCATTGACCACCTAATATGATTCGTATTATTTGTATTAACAAGATTATCCTTTACAACTACTTTCTTCTTGTCAATGATAGCAATTGTTCTTATAGCCGATTTCAAAACAGGGGAAAACATCGAAGTTATATCAGTTGTAGCACTCAAAGAATCTGCTGAATTACTAAAGCTATTGATGATTGACATCCCTGTAACCCGATGTAAAGAATCATTTACAGTCAAAACATTATGGGCATAATTATTCAACCGAAACACATGCCACCGCTGCCCTTGTTGCTTACTATTCCATAAGTCCACCCCTTTTATTTCTACATCATTATACTCTTGTGGTCCCAAATCCATTGCCCACCTCTCTCCTATTGCATCTATCACAAAGGAACCTGCATCTAGATGGGCATGACTTGTAGAAGGCGAACCGCCCTTTATACCAACAAAGATGGCATTTGCATCCGTCCAAGATGTCCTCATCAATGCAACAGGACATTCACCCTGACCCACCCATAAATTCTTATTGGGCTTTGGTATTTTATCAAAATCAATACCTTTTCCCCAAATCATAATCGCAGGTAGTATTCTGTCCTCAACATTGATTTGATTCAAGAGTCTTTTTTCGTTATAAAGTAAACTTGGATTGTGCGTATAATCTGCAAACCAAAACATAGCTGGATTCATTCCTTTTGAAAAGAAACAATCAGAATAATTAAAACATTCGCCTGTAGGACCTAACATGTGCTCATAATAAGTGGCAGTATTTAAGAAACCAGGAATATTTGCTAAGGCAAAATCGGTTTGGAAAACTTTTTGAAGGGTACTCAAAAATAAAATATTAAAGCTAGTGCCGTATCCCCAATAACCATATCCTTCAGGAAACGCTCCATCAGGACTATATTTCTTCATTGGAATTTGAATGGAAGTTAATGCCCTGTTTATTATTTTTTTTGATAATTCAGGATTGTCTTCATACAATGCTAATGCTGCAAAGGAAATTCCTGCATTATCTACCTGATTATGATTTGTTGTCATGGTTAAAAAACTATTATACTTTGCATCAAGCGATGGAATAATGGCTTTTTGCAGTAATGCCTCTTTAATAATAGTTCTAGAATCAGGAGACAAATCATTGTAAAGCCAATCGTAGCCAATTGAAACGCCTAACGCCATTTCACTAACATCTAAGAATAAGGAAGGATGCCAATCAACGAAACTTGAAACCTTCAGTAGTTCTTCCTCCGCTCTTACAAAGTATTTTCTGTCATTTGTTAACCGATAGGCATAAGACAAATAAAATAAACGTCGCAGACATTCCCTTGAAGTCAATAAAAGTCGAATGCCGACTATAACTCTATCCAATGTGGGCAATAGAAGAATACGGTCACTTTCATCAATGATTGCCTGATGTATCTTTCTCCAATCATTATTTACTTTGATAATGTTCCGAATGCCTTCTTCTTCTCCATTCAATAAAAGAATGCGAGGGTGATTTGGCACGGTCGAAATATTTTTCAAGTAATCTGTTTGACCAAATGAAGAAATACTCAATTGAATAAAAATTGACAGTAAGACTATTATAGTAATCTTTTGCTTTATCATAAATCTAACTTTAAGTTATTGGGACAATAATGAAAGGAATTAATCATTTTAATTAGTCGTGTATCTACATACTCGAATTCCAATTTATGAGTGAATTATAATTTTATCTAAATCCCAATGCACCTTTGCCCCATTATGGTTATTATTCTTTAGCAATATACTTTCAAATAACTCTTTAGCTTCTTCATACAATCCCAATCCTAATTTCCCTAAAGCTATCAAATAGGAACAATGAATTCGATTCTTTTCATTCAAATCAGCATCAAATACAAGTAAATCGGGAAGGGAAACAGCAAAGTAGTCAATCTTTATTGTATCATTCTTATGTGCTTCGCCAAATGCAATCAGTCTATTGAATATGCTTTCTGCCTTTACTTTTTGTTTCAATTTCAGCCATGCCAATCCTTGATAGAATATCTTATCAGGCTGCGGGTCATTGTAGAATATTGCTTGTACGGGCTCACTAATTCCCACAGTTGCTTGTTCAAAATAATGTTTTGCAGTATCGGCATCCCCCATCTTTTCATACACCAATCCTCTTAAATAGGCTACATCATTTTCCTGCGCCCCATATAGTTTTCCCTCACCTAGATTGTGTGGATACTGATTGGTTGCATCCAAATATTCTAATGCCTTCACATATTCTTTATTCAAATACCCTTCTTTTGCCAATTCAATATTTGCCATCAGGTATTGTGAAACCACCTTTCCTTCACCTCCCTCCCACGGATGAAATTTCCTGTTTACTATTAGGTTTGTAGCCAATTCATATTGCCCCATTTGATTTAATATGGAGACTTTCTCTAAGTATAAGTCATCTCTTTCAAGTGTCAATTCAGGATGATTATTCAATAGTTCCAACCTTTTCTCCAATGAATAATTCAGTATTTTATACAATTGGTCCAACTCCATCAATACCCTCGCATCGGTAGTATCCAAACTAAAAGCCTTTTCTATTGCTTCTAAAGCAGCCCGTGGACTTTTCGATTTATTATAATAGGCAAGACATAGATTCCGATGCACAGTAGGGAAGTCTGCATCTATTGCTCTCGATTTTTCCCAACAATTGATGGCTTCCTTATACTGCCTTTTATCGTACCAATAATTTCCTAAATAATAGAATGCCTTGCTATCAGATGGATTTGCTTTTATGGCAGCCTGCAACACCAAAACATCTTCAATCCGATGTGGAAAGCAATAATCGGAGTTCGCTTTTGCCGTCAATTGAAAGTGTGACAAAGCTTCTTCTGTGGTGTCCAATTGCTCTTCAAGCCATCCTAAATAGTAATAAACCATCGGATTTATTCCCTCCTTATTTTCCTCAACATAGATTGACAATAAGGTAATTGCATCTTGAAATAATCCTGCGTGTGCATAGTCAAATGCATATTCAATATAGGTTTGAATCCGTCCCCCAATGAGTGTAAGGAAATGAGTAGTGTTTGAATTGTTTTGATTAATCAGACATTTTTCAAACAGACATCCATAATTAAACTGGTCAATGTTTAATGACTCCTGAATTAATTGCAATGCCTTGTCGGTCTGATTTGTCATTCGCAACAATGCCACTTTCAGATGCCTTGCCGTATGACTATGATAATTTCTTATCAATGACTTTTCAATTAAAGCAAGTGCTTCAACATATTGTTCTTGCTTGGTTGCAATTCTTGCCAATGCAAGGTATCCCGCATCTTGCCAAGCAGCATTCCATGTGGCTTTATACAACTTCTCTTTGGCTTCTTCCAATCTATTCTGCAACAATAATAAATAGCCTAAATTATAATGGGCTTCTCCATCGTAAGGATTAGGATTTCTCATCGTAATCCTTTCAATTGCACTCCTAAAATATGGTTCTGCCTCTGCAAACTTTCCTCTTCTCAATAGCCACAAACCCATTGCATTGTTGCAGCGATAATCTGTTGGTTCCCTTTTGAGTGCTTCTTGATAATAATCCGTAGCCTCAAATGTTGCATGACGGTATTGTTCCAAATGCAATCCATTCAAATACAATTCTTCGATGCTATCCATTTCAGCAGGCAATTTTGCAGCAGTAGCAGCAGCAGGGATTGATCTGTTTTCTAATATTTCTGGTTGATATTGAACCAATATCGTTCCCCTTTTATCCGTAACCACAACTTTTAAATCTTCTAAATCTATGGCATCAATAACGAAGGTTTGATTGAAAATATCTTTAGGAGAAAGTGTCGTTTCTTCAATGATTAATAATATTTCTTTTTGGTAAATAGAAACAAAAGCTTCTTCATAAACACTTGTAGCATAAACCATCACCTGAATTTCATTGCCAGTCAAATCAAGATTTAGCATGGCTTCTTTAGTGGCATTCTTCACCATTCCCAATTGGGCATAAGGCATAAAATATTGCTCAAAAGTCTTTTCTTCATTGGGTTGAATCCATGAAAAATCGGGTTGATTATCCGTAAACATCCCCGTCATCAATTCTATATAAGGCCCATCTTCGTCCGTTAGGTTTCTATCCCATGCCTGTCCAAAGTCGCTATGTCCCCAAGTCCATTGTTTTTTTCCAGGAGAAACATGATGATTCGCCACATGTAGCAGTCCCGCTTGTGTATCGTGTTCATAGCCCCCCATAAAATCGTATTTCGATTGAATAGCCATATAAGAAGTAGGAACAGGAATGTTTTTGTATCGGGAAATATCTGTTCCAGGTGCATAATCCACCTTGTAATAAGTACCTGTTGCAATAGGAAAAGAAGAAACATCCCTTTTGCCATGGTCGAAAACTGCAAATACATCAGGCGGAAAAACAGATTGGTAATGGTCATTTACCTTCACGGCAGGATTTGCCCACCACAAAAAAGTTTGGGGGAAGAGACTCCTATTAAACAACTTTCCCTTTATTTCGAGATAAGCCTTGCCAGGATACAAAGTAAATCCTGCCATCCCCTTCGTACGAAACATCTGTTCTACTTCATTTACCCATATTGTCTTGCTACCATCTTCATTGTCCTGAATCGTAAAATCAATGGGACTATAAGTGCTTGGACGATGATGTTGAGGCCAATTAAACTCAATTCCTCCCGAAATCCACGGGCCAGTCAACCCAACCAAAGCAGGTTTTATCACTTGATTATAATAGATAAAATGTCTTTGTCGAACCTTATCGAATGCCATCTGAATGCGTCCCCCTAATTGAGGCAGCACCATAATCTTCAGATATTCATTCTCGATAAAGACAGCCTGATAGGTAACGTCCGTTTTTTCGTCCAAGATTTTCTCAATAACAGGGTGCGGATAAACAGCACCACTACTGCCTTGATAAACTCGTTTCTCTAAGAATATAGGATTCTTTTCAGGCTTGCCAATGCCATAAGTTGGTATAACCACCGCTTCAACCCATGCTTTTACTGTACTCATACTTTTATTTCTTTTCTAAATAAATTTCAATTCATTCAATTCTCTAAAAAAATGACATATATATAATTCATCAATTTAGTCCCTCATTATTTTGTTATTAAAACATATTTGAACCAACAATTAATATTGCGAATCAAGGTTGAAAGTACCTTTAGGTACGATATTTGGGTAGTAATTCATCGCAAGAAATATTTATAGTGCGTAGGTACGACATATACTAAAGTCTCCATTAATAAATTATATTTCTATAATGACTAACTATAATTATGTCGTCCCTACGGGGCTTTGTGCAACTTTATTCATGTACTTTCTACCAATATTTCGTACCAATGGCACTTAACTATACTTATTTCAACCCCTGATTCGCATTAATAACTACTCACTAACAACTAACCACTATTTACGCTTATCTCAAACCCAAATCTTTTAGTCTCATCAGGCAATAACCAATTCAATCCAATACCATTGTTAAACGCATCAGGGATAGAAGTTTGAGGCTCGATAGCAATACTTTTTCTGTTTGCAGGAATGTAATATTGAGTATAGCCAAAACCATGTTGGGTTAA
>CANCPA010000108.1 GCA_947379895.1 Chitinophagaceae bacterium
GATTTTATTGTTTATCTGAATAATGAGCCTTTTATTATTGATGCGGGTAGAGGAACTTATACTGCAAAGACTTTTGGTCCACACAGATATGAGTTATGGAATAACCAATCACAATACCATAACCTACCTACTATCAATGGAATTGGAGAACACGAGGGAAATGAGTTTACAGCAAAGGATGTAATAAATACAACTACTCTAAAAGAGGATAAATTATCAATGAATATTGCCGGTGCTTATCCAAAAGAAGTCGGCATTATTTCTTGGAAGAGAACAAACAGTTTACTAAAAGATAAAGAAGAAGTGAATATTATAGATGATTATGTGTTAGATAAGAAACCAACATCTTTGCAACAAACTTTTATGACAATAGCAAAGGTTGATATTTCTCAAAAGGGCAAAGTGATTTTTATTGGAGAAAAAGATAAATTATCATTAAGTTATGATGCGAATCTCTTTAATGCAACCACAGAAAATCCTCTAATGTCAGGACCAGATTATGGAAAACTATCCCGTCATTGGGATAATCGGAAAATTGCAAGGGTATTATTGACAGCAATTAATCCGAATATAAAGGGTAAGATTGTATATTCATTTCATAAGATGTAAAAATTGTAGACTGTTAATCAAATCAATTGAATCCCAATAAGGGTCTTGATACATTATTGGGATTGTAATTTTATAATTAAATAGATAATCTTTATAAACACAATATGATATCCAATAAAGAATTAAATACTACAAATTATTATTTATTGCATCTAGCCTCCTATCAACTCCCCAACTTAAAAATACACCAACGAAATAGAACCGTGGTGCTGGTGGATTTATTTCAGCCTTAAAAGTTCCATTATGGTTGTAATTATAACCATAAACGGCATCATTATTCAACACATTAGTCACACTTGCCACAATTACTGCAAATGAATGTTTTATTTTAGTCAAGTAATTTGTACTAATCCCCACCGTATGAAAATTTGAAGTTCTACCTGCATCTCCAATTAAATATTTACCTCCATCAGGTTGAAAATAGTAATAAGGTCTTCCTGTAGCAAAGCTATAAGTACAATTAAAGCCTGTATTTATCATGTCAAAGTATCGCTTTAAAACTAAAGAAGCTGTGTGCTTAGCGGCAAACGTAGGTTCAAGCTGATTTGGATATTTATTAAATTGGCGTTTTGTATCCAAAAATGAATAACTAACCCAATAATCGAGGCCCTTAATTGATTTCTTATCTCTCCAAAAAACTTCTATTCCCTGTGCATAGCCACTTCCATAGTTATTAAACTGAAAATTAGGAGGTGTTTCTACTAAACGTTTGTATTTCTTATAAAATGCCTCAATTCTAAATGTTCTTAATGAAGTAGTTTTCATATAATTGAGTAAATAATGACTCGACCTCAAATAACCTAATTCCTGCTGACCATAATAATAGTAATTATTCTCAGGCTTTTGATAAAACTGACCATAAACAGCACTTACCTGAGATTGCTTACCTGTTTTATAGGCTATTGATAAACGTGGTGCTAAGTTAAATTTATTAATAAGTGAAGAATATTCGGATCTTACCCCAATCTTAGCGGCTAAATCATTGGTTAAATATAAATCTGCTTCACTGAATAAAGCTCCTAAATTGTCCTTAAGACTATTAGTTGAATTTTTTAAACTACTATTTTGATAACTATTAAAGTATTCTCCACCAAACCTTAATGCACTGATACCTCCTATCTTTTTTTCGAATACTAACTTAATTTGTGCTAAATTTTGATGTATTGCAATTGATTCGTTGTTGCTATCTATATAGTTAATATTGGTAATTACATTTTGGTTTATTTGATTTTGAATAGACTGTTCAATTTTATCTTTATTGATGCTAAAACAGCTACCTATATTCATTTTCCATCCATTACCTAAGTATTCGTGCCAACTTAAATTATTATACCAATTGTAGTTAATGATACTAAACGCATTCTTTAAAAGGATAGAATCAATATTAGACCTTCTTATCCCTAGATTACTTGCGCCAAATGTGGTATAATATTTAATCATTCCTCCTTTTGTTTTAATACGAACGTTAGCATCTGCAGTATGAAACTCAGGAATATGAAAATAATCAGGCCTCTGCTTAACTAATTTAAAATAAAGGGAAAGATTTGTATATCCATAATTGATGCCCCAAGATGATTTTTTGTTTTTTGATAGTTCCTGTAACCCCGCACCTATAAAAACTGTAGAAATTGAGGCGGAAGCCTGTGATTTATCAGGTAAGTCAATGGTTTCTAATAATACAGCACTACTTAATGCTTGACCAAATAATGCCGAATAGCCACCCGTACTAAAAACAGTACCTTTAAACAGAAAAGGGGAAAATCTTCCACGACTTGCAATATCAGGTACACTTGCCAAATAAGGATTTGCCACTAATGTGCCATCAATAAATTGTTTCGTTTCATAGCCTTCGCCTCCTCTTACAAACAAACCTTCCTGTTCTCCAACCTGTTGTGCTCCAGGTAATGTTTTCAATGCACTAGTAACATCTCCATTCGATCCTCCTACAGTAACCATATCAAGTGAACTTAATACTGTAGCGGCCCTTTTTTTATCCCCTGCTTCAAAACTTCCAGCAGTAACCGTAACTGCAGTCAATTCATTAATCTCCTCCTTTAAAATAAAATTTACTTGAATGGGCTCACCAGTAAGATTAATTTTCTGTTGAATAGTCTTATAGCCAATATTCTTAACAATTAATGTTTGAAGCCCTTTGTCAAAACCCTTAAATTGATATTTTCCTGCACTATCTGATATCCCGCCATCATAACTATCTTTAATAGCAATACTTGCTCCAATGATTTTCCGACCATGATTGTCTTTAATTATCCCACTTACCTTTGTTTGTGCCGAAATATGTGTAACAATTAATAGAATGATTAGGGGGTACAAATATCGTTTCATAAAAATATACTAATTACTTTTAGTACAAACTTAGAGTTATTTTAAATAAATGATAGGCTATGTCTTGAAGTCAAAGTTGCTTTTTATGTTTTTTGAAAACACACTTTCAATTAAGAAGTAATTTTAAAGCTTAGAAATTCTTTCTTAAAGTAAAGGTTACCAATACAGTAAAATATGGTTTTCAATTTTATTTCAAATGCTTTAAGTGAGTTAAAGTAATTTATTATTGATCATAAGTAGAAAGACATAAATAAACATATCATTTTAAAAGGAAAATTTCTTTGTTTTATTGATATAGATCTTAACCTTTAAATTGAGTTATGTATATTTTAATTATGTACCTCTACTTATTCTATTTTATAATACAAATTGCATAAAACATACAACCTACTATATTTTACTTCTTTATCCATTTTCTAGAGTCAAAACTGTTATTTCGGGCATTATTCCAACTCTTCCAGGATAGCCTATAAATCCAAAACCTCTGTTTACATAAAGCTTTTGATAACCGTCTTCATACAATCCTGCCCATTGTTTATACATCCACTGAACAGGACTCCATTTAAAATAAGGATTTTCCAAGCCAAATTGCATACCATGTGTATGACCACTTAACATAAGATCGATATCTTTATAATCTTTTTTAACTTGATAATCCCAATGACTAGGGTCATGACTCATCAGTATTTTAAAAGGAATTCTTTCCGTACCCGGATAAGCATCCTGCATTCTACCATATTTAGGAAATCGGCCCTTAGCTCCAAAATTTTCAATTCCCAACAATGCAATTTGTTCTCCATCTCTTTCAAACAGGATATGTTCATTCATTAATAAGCGCCATCCCATGCTCTTTTGCAATTGTTTTAAATTTTCAAGGTTTTGTTTCTTAGCTGCTTCATTAGGCCAACTCATATAATCACCATAATCATGATTTCCTAAGGTACTGAATACCCCCATCGGTGCATTTAATTGACTAAATATATCTTTATAATCAAACATTTCTTCATGCCTATCATTTACTAAATCACCAGTAAAAAGTATCAAATCAGGTTTCTCTTTTAGAATCATGTCTACCCCCTTGTTGACAGCTTCTCTATCATTAAAGCTTCCACTATGTATATCACTGATATGAATAATTTTCAATCCTTTAAATGCTTTTGGAAGATTAGAAAATGAAAGAGAAATTCGCCTAATCTCATACTTATATTTATTACTGAATCCCCATAACAAAGTCCCAAAAAGTGTGCCTCCCAAGGCAAGCCCCAACCAACTAATAAATGTTGATCGCGATATTCCATTACCATCTGAAACTGATTGTGATTGATTCGAAAGGGTAATCTTTTGAACAACAAATACAATAAACCTTCTTAAATCATCAAATAAAAAGAAAATTGCCCCAATTAATTTAGCAAAGAATAATCCCAATAATATAGCAAATACATAATTCCTAAATATTTTATTTGTTTGTAGTGCCGTTATATATGGCAAAGACAAAAGACAGGCAAGTGTAGTTGCAGAAAGTATCCAATAACTATAATTTATTATTATTTTAAATTGAGAAGAACTATTTTGACTAACCGTTTTTATTGCCTGATAAACATATAAATCAAGTAGTAGCATTATTATCCCAACAATCCACCAAACATATCCATTTCTCATTCTGTATTTGTATTATCCTTTTAAAAAAATATTTTCTTTATTTAACAAATGCACACTAATATTGCTTGTGAAATATTGCTTACATATTTTGATAAACATTAATTAATCAATTTTGTTATTTGCAACTTTACAATCTTATTATTAATTAAAAAATAAAAAAAAATGAAACTTACATTTTACGGTCACTCCGCTTTTAGTGTTGACGTTCAAGGAAAGAAAATATTGTTTGATCCTTTTTTTACGGGTAATCCTGCAGCTAATGGTGTGAGCCCTGACAGTATAGATGCTGATTTCATTTTCCTTTCCCATGCTCATCACGACCATACAGGTGATGTTGTATCAATTGCGAAAAGAACAGGTGCTACCTGTGTAGCTCCTTACGAAATAATGTCTTGGCTAATTAATCAGGGTGTTACTAATTGTGTAGGTCTAAATCACGGAGCCTATATTAATTTCCCATTTGGAAAGGCTCGCGGAGTAAATGCAATTCACTCCTCTTCTTTTGAAGACGGAAGTTATGGTGGAAATCCAGTTGGTTTTGTATTTTCTACACCCGAAGGTGACTTTTATTATTCTGGAGATACATCTTTGACAATGGATATGCAACTTATTCCACTTTGGGCAAAAGTTTCATTTGCTGTATTGCCAATTGGAGGACATTTTACTATGGATGTAGCTGATGCTCTTCATGCAAGCAAATTTGTTCAAACAGATAAAGTAGTTGGCGTTCATTATGATACTTTCCCATTTATTGCAATTGACAAAGAAGCTTCAAAAAATTTGTTTAAAGCAGAGGGGAAATCACTTTTACTTCCTGAGGTTGGTAGTACAATTGAACTTTAAACTTAATAATAAAGTAAAATATCATGAGTAATAGTAAGGTTACAGAAGGAGATAAGACGTTTTTTCAGAAGTATTATCTCCTGTTTTTTTATTTATTTTTCTTAATACTAGATTGTTGGTTTTTATATAGCAAAGATTACAATAACAGAAAATTCTCTAAAGCATTATTAATGCCCTGTTTATTCCTATGGTTTATGAGTAACACCGCCTTTAATATGAGGAGTTCTCCTTACACCTTAATTGTTAGATTGCTACTCTATAGTGTTTTTACTATTACTTGGATATCTGACATTTGTGGGCTAATGACAAATCTTTTTCTTTGGTCTTCTTGCCTGTATCTATATATTGTTTCCTATGTGTTTTATGTGTTTATTTTAATTTCAATTAATAACAAAGCACTTTCAAGTGGTTTTGCTATTTATGTAAAAAAGGTTTTCCCTCCGTTATTAGTATTTTGGATATTGGCAATTCTGTACATTTATAAACTGTTTGGCTTGTCTATCAATATCTTCAATAATACACTCTATATACAAGTTTTTATAATTTCTTTATTGATATTTTTTAGTACTAATATGTTAGGAATAGAAAAATTGAAAAGAATAAGACTTGTTTTTATTGTTTCTGTTATTTGCTTAATTCTTACAAATGGAATTTATGGTGTAGATGAAGTCTTATTTCATAGGCGTCATAGTATTTTAGATGTAGGTGTCGCACTAAATAATGGCCTTTCTCAAGTATTAATGGTTTTGGGTGTCATTAAATATATTCAAGCAAAAATTGCCTAATAAGTAGTATGAGTTATGGTATATTAATTCTTTAATTGAATTTCAGCTTCTAAAGATTTTTATTGAATTAATATTCCATAACTCATGATTTACTATAACTTCTTACCAACCATAATTAATCTTGGAGAGTTTTGCTCATCATATTCACCAAGATTGTAGTCTCCAAATACAGAAACAACCTCAGCATTTTGTATGGAAAGCATTTCTTTGAAATCATCTAACCCAAATTTTGCAACACGTTCTGTATATAAAAGTTGTACAGTCTCTTCATTATTCTCTTTAACTTCTATTCGTTTGTAAAAATGATTTTCATCCTGCCACTTCGAAATTAGAAAAGTTACTTCCTCAGATTCTACAGTTGCACTAGCTTCCAATCTGTCTGAAATATATTTTCTGTTCAAAAAATCAATTACGATAATGCCATCTTTCTTCAAACTTTGAGTAATGCTTCTAAGTGCATTATTATGTTCTCTTTGCGTCTTAAAATAACCAAAACTTGTGAAGAAATTAAAAGCATAATCATAATAATTAATACGAAATGGCAAACGCATGTCATGCTGAAAGAACTGAAGATTATCATGACCTTCTTTACTTGCATCTTCAATCGAAGCCTCCGACAAGTCGATTCCTGTAACATCAAAACCTAAATCTGCTAATACTTTACTATGGCGGCCCTTTCCGCAAGCGACATCAAGAATCCTCGCATTAGTACGAGGATTTAAATTTGAAATTAATCTTTCAATAAATGCTTGAGCTTCATCATCATTTCTATTTTTATATAAAAGATGATAGTAAGGTGAATTAAACCAATCTTCGAACCATGCTTTTTGAATCATGCGGCTAATATAGGGTCTAAAAAAATAACTATGGTTATAAAATCCTTTTCTTTTATGTTTGCAGCACTTTTTATCCTAATTATATAACGACAAATTATGGCATTAATTAAGAGCATTTCAGGAATCAGAGGTACTATCGGTGGTCGTGTGGGCGATTCTTTAAGTCCAATCGATATAGTTAAATTTACTGCTGCTTATGGCACTTGGATTTTGGGTCAAACTTCCGAAAATAATAGTAGAAAAATAGTTGTCGGAAGGGATGGTAGAATTAGTGGTGCAATGGTTCAAGGACTCGTAGTAAATACGCTAATTTCTTTAGGTCTTGATGTTATTGACCTTGATTTAAGTACAACCCCTACTGTCGAAATGTCTGTTGTTTTTCATCAGGCTGCAGGTGGAATTATATTAACTGCAAGTCATAATCCTAAAGAGTGGAATGCGCTTAAACTATTAAATAATAAAGGTGAATTTATTAGTGGTGATGATGGCGCTGCTATTCTTGAAATGGCAGCAAATGATAATTATAATTTTGCAACAGTAGATAAAGCTGGAAAATGTTCAACAGATACAGATGCATTAAATAAACATATCGAAGCTATCATCAATCATCCATTAGTTGATGTTGAAGCAATTAAAAAATCTCAATTCAAAATTGTTATTGATGCAATTAATAGTACCGGTGCAATTGCAGTTCCTGCTTTATTAAAAGCATTAGGATTAAAAGATTACACGGTTTTAAATAGTGAAATTAATGGACAATTTGCTCACAATCCAGAGCCACTACCTCAGCATCTTAGAGAACTCTGTACAGAAGTAACTAAACGAAAAGCTGCATTAGGAATTGCAGTTGATCCTGATGTAGATAGACTCTGTTTTGTGTGTGAGGATGGAAGTTTGTTTGGCGAGGAATACACGCTTGTTGCTGTTGCCGATTATGTTTTAAAACACAGAAAAGGAAATTCAGTGAGCAACATGTCATCTACAAGGGCATTAAAGGATGTCACAGTAAAACATGGAGGAGAATATACGCCTAGTGCTGTAGGTGAAGTAAATGTAGTTGCAAAGATGAAGGCTACGAATGCTGTAATTGGTGGAGAAGGAAATGGTGGAATAATAGTTCCTGACCTACATTATGGTCGTGATGCACTCATCGGAATCGCATTATTTCTTTCGCATCTTGCACACGAAAAAAAGAGTGTTAAACAATTAAGGAATACCTATCCATACTATTCAATGAGTAAGAATAAAATAGAATTGGAAAAAGGGATTGATGTTAAAAAGGTATTTGCTCATATTCAAAAGAAATATAAAAAGAACCCTATCAATACAGAAGATGGATTAAAGATTGAATTTGATAATGATTGGGTTCATTTGCGAACAAGTAATACAGAACCAATTATAAGAATATACTCAGAAAGTAGTTTCGAAACTACTGCGGAGAGTATTGCAAATCGTTTAATGCAGGATATTAGAGAGTCCATGAATAATTCATAAATTGTTATTTGCATTAGTATTACTTAGGAATCAATACCCCTTCATGTAAGCTTTAATGTATATATTTGCCAACTTTTATAATAAATTTTACAAACAAAAAATAAATTAGATATGGATGCACAAGCAGTGTCACTCAATGAAATTATTTTAAAAACATCTCCCGCAGTATTAGAAATGCTATCAGAAAGAGGGAAAAATATTTTCTTCCCTAAGTTAGGTATCCTTGCTCAAGCAGCACAGGCAAAAGGTAAAAATATCAATGCTACAATTGGCGAAGCGGTTGACGACAATGGTACTTCATTACATCTGCCAGAATTTGATTCGTTAATTAATTTACCTGTTAATAGTATTTTTCCTTATGCTCCAAGTTTTGGTAAGCCCGAATTGCGTGATTTATGGAAAACCTTTATTTATAAAAAGAATCCTTCTTTGGGTAATACTGTAATTAGTAAACCTATCGCAACAAATGGTCTGACACATGGCATCAGCATGATGGGATATTTGTTTACTGATGTTGATGATATTGTGCTTTTATCGGATCACTATTGGGAAAATTATAACCTGATTTTTGAAAATGCCTATAATTCCAAAGTGGATACTTTTGAATTGTTTGCAAATGGTGGATTTAATAGTGAAGCCTTTGATAAAAAATTAGATGCTATACAAAAAGAGAAAATAACCATATTATTAAACTTTCCTAATAATCCAGCAGGTTATACTCCTTTAACTTCTGAAATTGAGCCAATTGTTGAAGCAATTAAAAAGCAAGCGGATGCTGGAAAGAAATTAGTGATTTTGATTGATGATGCTTATTTTGGATTGGTTTATGAAGATAATGTTTTCCCTGAATCAATTTTTGTCAGATTAGCTAATCTTCACGAAAATGTGTTGGCGGTTAAATTAGATGGAGCTACCAAAGAAGATTATGTTTGGGGATTCAGAGTAGGTTTTGTCAGTTATGGTATTAAGGGGGGGACTCCTGAATTATACGAAGCACTCGAAAACAAAACTGCTGGCGCTATACGTGGTAATATTTCAAATATTAGTTCGTTATCTCAATCTCTACTACAGAAAGTATATTCAAGCGAAAGTTATGATGCTTCTAAGAATGATAAATTTAATGTGCTGAAAGCTCGTTATACTATTCTTAAACAAACTTTCACAGATCCTCGATATGCCGAATACTTTGAGCCACTTCCTTTTAATTCAGGTTATTTTATGTGCGTTCAATTAAAAAAAGGATTACTAGCTGAAAACGTACGTAAACAATTACTTGAGAAATATAGTACAGGTGTAATTGTACTAGGCAATGTAATAAGATTGGCATTTTCGGCAGTACCTCAATCTAAATTGCCCGAATTAATTGAGAATCTTTATAACGCTTGTAAGGATTTAGCTTAGTTTCTATATAATAGGTTTTTGCAAAAACTCATAGTCTAAACTAGCAGACTATGAGTTTTTTGTTTTTAATAAGAGGCAAAGAAATCTATTTATATTTCATTGTATTATAATTTGAGTCTAATTTGATGCTTCCTATTCTATTTAAATGTTTTTTTAATCACTAAATTTCATTTAATAAATTCTTATTTTTATAATTACAGACTCAATTTATATATTTACCTTTTTTAAAATGAATGCAAAAATAAATAGTAGATGCAACTAGCCTTTTGGATAAGTCTTTTTCTTATTTTTTATACCTATTTGGGATATGGAATAGTTTTATTTTTTATGATAAAAATAAAGCGAATATTTAAGGGTAAGCCCGTATTGCCTAGTTATGATAATTTGCCATCTTTAACAATCATTGTTGCTGCATATAACGAACAGGATTTTATTGATCAGAAAATTAAGAACACACTATCTCTAGAATATCCTGCAAATAAAATTGAATATATTTTTGTAACAGATGGTTCTAGCGATAATACTCCTGAAATTGTAGGACGATATCCTCAAATAAAGTTACTTCACTCTCCCGAACGACGTGGTAAAATCGCAGCAATGCACCGCACAATGCATGAAGTTTCTACAGAAATTGTAGTATTTACAGATGCTAACACATTCTTGAACAATAAAGCTTTATTAAACATTGCACGGCATTATTCCGATCCTCGGGTAGGTGCAGTATCAGGAGAAAAGAGAGTACAAATTGATGAAACAGCAGATGCTACAGCAGGTGAAGGAATGTATTGGAAATATGAATCAAAATTAAAAACGTGGGATTCTGAAATGTATTCTGTTGTAGGTGCTGCAGGAGAATTGTTTAGCATAAAAACAAATATTTATCAGGCGGTTCCTCCAAATGCAATTATTGATGACTTTATGATTTCAATGCTGATTGCAAAAAAAGGTTATAGAATAATATATGAACCCGAGGCCTATGCTAGCGAAAACACTTCTGAAAATGTAAAAGAAGAATTAAAAAGAAAAATAAGAATAGCTGCGGGTGGGTTGCAATCAATAATTTGGCTAAAAGACTTATTATTACCAATTGAATTCCCTCTCTTAAGTTTTCAATATATAAGCCATCGTGTACTTCGATGGACAATAACCCCTTTTCTGATGATTACAGCATTTATTCTAAATTGGATGCTAGTTTTTTCTACTCCTACACTCTTATTTATCTCAATTCTAGTTGCACAAATTGCATTTTATGGATTTTCATTATTAGGATGGTATTTTGAAAGTAAACAAGTAAAAGTGAAGATTTTATTTATTCCTTTTTATTTTTGTATGATGAACTATGCAGTAATTGCAGGGATATTTAGGTATCTTAAGGGAAATCAGTCAGTAATTTGGGAAAAGGCAGGTAGGAAGTTATAAATTTATAACTTTAAACCTAATACTAAAAACTTAATACCTAAATCCTAAATCTTAATACTTATAACTTAAAACTTATTACTCTTAAAGTCTTATCACCTCATAAATTTTGCCTTTCTCAGTATTGAATGTCAAAACAGAGCCAATTGTTGATTTTACTGATTTTACTTGAAGCCCCTTAATTTCAGTAGGTTCATTTGTTCTAATCGTACATTTACCCCCATTTCGAGATAAGACAGTTGCATTAACTAGTTTACACCCTTTCCATGCCATATCAACAACAAAATTGCCCCTACCTACAAGTCCTTTTACATCGCCCTCATTCCAAACAGTTGGTAAAGCAGGTAAAAGGTGTAACTCATTATTCTGACTCTGTAATAACATCTCTGCAATACCTGCAGTGCCTGCAAAATTTCCATCAATCTGAAAAGGAGGATGAGCATCAAACAAATTATCATAGGCCCCACTTCCTCCTAATGCTGCTCGATGTAATAAGTTTCTGAACAATACATAGGCATGATTGCCATCTAATAACCTTGCCCACATATTTACCTTCCATGCAAGACTCCATCCTGTACCTCCATCTCCCCTAAATTCTAAAGTTTTTCTTGAAGCAGCGGCAAGTTCAGGGGTTGTCAAAGGAGAAATTTCTATTGCAGGATGCAACGCATATAAATGAGATGTATGGCGGTGATGAGGATCCTCATCATCAAAGTCTTTATACCATTCCTGTAAATTACCCTTATGTCCAATCTGAAAAGGATACAACTTACCTAATTTGCTATTTAGTGTTTCAACAAATGCCTTATCCGTGCCCAATACTTTAGCTGCTGCAATTGTGTTATGAAATAGGTCCTTGATTATGCCCATATCCATTGTGGTAGCGATGGAAATCACGGATCTCTTATTTCCATCTTTAAATGTGTTTTCGGGTGAAGTGGAAGGTGCAGTAACTAGGTGTCCATTACTATCAGGGATCAACCAATCAAGCGAAAATAAGGCAGCATCCTTCATAATGGGATAGGCATCTTTGAGGAATTTCTTGTCACCAGTAAACTGATAATGATCCCACAAATGACGGGAAAGCCAATTTCCTCCCATTTCCCAATTAGCCCATTGCGGATTGCCTGCTCCCTTATCTCCTACCGGATTACTAAGTGCCCAAATATCAGAGTTATGATGTACCACCCAACCGTGGGCATGATAAAAATCCTTTGCTGTCTCTGTTCCTGTAACATGCAGTTCCTTTATCAAACCTAAAAGTGGCTCATTCAATTCAGATAAATTGGTTGATTCAACAGGCCAATAATTCATCTGAACATTAATGTTAGTGGTATAGTTACTACTCCAAGGAGCCCTTAAATCTTTATTCCAAATTCCTTGTAGATTGGCAGGAACATTTGGTGTCCGAGATGATGAAATCAAAAGATAACGACCATATTGAAAGTATAAAGCTTCCAATCCTGCATCCTTCCCACCTTTTGAATAGGCATCAATACGCTCATCTGTAGGAATACTATACCTGCTTGTTTCTTTATTTAAAGTCAAAGAAACTCGGTTAAAGAATTTATGATAATCAGAAGAATGAGCTTCCAATAAACTTTGATAACTATTTCCCATTGCATTTGCAATATACCCCGACACCATCTTGTGTTCATCCTTACCCTCCTTTAAAGGACATTTATCATACCCATTAAAGCTTGTTGCTGCTGCAACAAAAAGGATAACTTCAGTCGCATTTTTAATCGTCAATCCATTTGGCTCAGAGTTTGATTCTCCATCTTCAGCAACTGCCTTTACTTGCAATTCAAATCGCATTCCATTACAATCATCATTATCATACACTACATGTTCCCTATCCTTAGGGTTGTAATAGCTTGGATCTGTATTTGAAGGGGCAATGCCCTTTAAAGTCAATAAATTAGTTGTTGTGGAAACGGAATAATGAAGTAAGCTATTTGCAGCAATTTGTACAGAAATGGATTTCTTTTTATCTGCCGAAATTTTGACAATCATAATATGATCTGGTGCTGAAACAAATACTTCTCTCTTATAATGAACACCATCAACTGTATATTTTGTAGTGGCTATAGCATCGGCAATATTTAAGTCCCGATAATACTCGGTGACACTATCCAACATAAAAGATTGCGCTATTTTCAAATCTCCAAGAGGAAGAAAACCCTGTGAAAATAATCCTTGCAATTTCTTTGCCTTAGCAATTGCATCAGTATAATCTTGTTTGAAAAGTGCTTCTCTAAGGGGCTGCAGGTTTTCAAAGGCAGTAGGATTTACATTCTTCTTTACAGGACCGCCACTCCAAAGAGTGGCATCATTCAATTGTATCAACTCATTTTTTGGCGTTCCAAATATCATCCCCCCAAAGGTGCCATTCCCTACGGGCAAGGCCTCATTCCAATTTTTTGCAGGTTGTTTATACCAAAGTGATAACTCTTTTTGACTATATGCATTCACTGAGAATGCGAATAAAACAGAAAATAATACAATTTTATTACCTCTTAACACATTAAACATCGTATTTGTCATCATTAATTCCATATCGAAAAGTATATCTATTTATTAATAGAGAAGTTTTGTGACCAAAATATACTGAATGAGTTTAAAATTAATCGATTCGTAATCTAAAAAAAATTGATTACAATACTTTTAACTTTGAGACATCTTCCCTCTTTTCATTTGTATAAATGACGACTTGAAAAGTGTCTGCGGATAAACTAGCATTCCCTAAATAGAAAGTTTGAGGGCTTTGTCACATAAAATTGGTAATTCCCATTTGGTGGACCTACAATACCCAAGCCATACATCCAACCTGTAGCTATTATTTGCAGGGAATCGAAGTCTTACCCCTCTCGTCCTTGACAAAGGAAGTAAAGTAGTGGAATAAACAAACCTTCCTGGCAAGGCAGGCTTGTCAATCATAATTCCCATTGGCGTATAATCTCCTTCGTGGCGATAGCCAACTTGAAAAGTGTCTCCATTTTGCACAACATATAAGTATAGTCTTCCAAACGAAGCGGTTGGTCCAAAATCAATTTCTTAATTACGAAGAACAAGACTATTGAATTCCTTGGATAAAATCTTGTGAATATTATCTTTTATCTTTCGTTTACAAAAAAAAATATTACCAGCATCTACTATATTCCATAATTAATTGCAGCGTATGGTAATAAAATTAAATTTTACTTAAAAAAAACTTTAATTCAATTGAATTAATTTGTTCCTTTGTTTAATCAAAAGCTAGACTTATGAAAGATTATACAATAATCGCCGTAGGAGCTTCAGCAGGTGGTCTTGAAGCATTACAGGATTTTCTTTCTCATCTTCCTGCCGAAATCAGAAATACATCTGTAATTATTGCGCAACATCTTAGTCCTACTCACAAGAGTATGTTAGTACAACTACTAAGTCGAGAAACCAAGTTGAACGTTATTGAAGCCACACAGGGTAGTTCTTTATTAGCTGATACAGTATATATCACACCTCCTGATAGTGAAATTGTTTTTGTAAAAAGTAAAATTGAATTACGAAAGCCTAGTTTTCTTGCAGGTCCAAAACCATCTGTTGATA
This sequence comes from Chitinophagaceae bacterium, assembly GCA_947379895.1. Lineage (GTDB taxonomy): Bacteria > Bacteroidota > Bacteroidia > Chitinophagales > Chitinophagaceae > Parasediminibacterium. Next base: position 14,975 of record CANCPA010000108.1, read on the forward strand.
TCTTATTTGAATCATTGAGTAACAATCTTGATTTTAATATTATAGCAGTCATTCTTTCAGGTACAGGTTCAGATGGTGCTTCGGGTGTTAAGGCCGTTCATGAGGCAGGGGGATTAGTAATTGTTCAGGAACCTTCAACAGCCAAATATGACGGTATGCCTGTTGCTGCTATAGAAACGGGTATGGTTGATATAATTGCTCATCCATCAAAAATGGGCGAGGAAATAAAGGCATTCCTTTACAATCCAAATTGGCAACGAGAAATGGAAGCCGAATTGGAAAATAATCATGGAAATAGTCTACAACAGATTTTTAAACTGTTGTCAAATCGTTCAGGAACTGATTTCGCTAATTATAAGCCGACCACAATTTGCAGACGAATTACTAAAAGATTAGCCAAACTACATATTACTAATATTGACGAATATTTAGCTCATATAAAAAACGACCCTACTGAATTGGATGAACTCTTTAATATGATATTGATAGGAGTTACACAATTTTTTCGAGACCCAGAAGCCTATGATGCTTTACATGTTTACTTGGTAAAATTAATTGCATCTAAAAAAGAAAAGGACTCACTAAGAATTTGGGTTGCAGGTTGTGCTACTGGTGAGGAACCTTACTCAATTGCAATTTTACTAACTAAAATGTTGGGAGACAAGCGTGGTAAACTTAATATTCAAATATTTGCTACAGATATTGACGAAAAGGCTATTGCAGTTGCTAGAAAAGGGATTTATCCTGAAAGTGCCTTAGAACATCTCGACAAAACAACAATAGAAAGCTATTTTACCAGAAGAGGCAATTATGTTGAATTGAATAAGACGATTCGTTCAATGGTACTTTTTTCTCGTCACGACATTACTAGCAATCCACCCTTTATGCGCCTTGATTTAATTAGTTGTAGAAATCTACTGATTTATTTTGGTGCTGATTTGCAAAAACTAATTATGCCTATTTTCCATTATGCACTTTTAAAAGATTCTTATTTATTTCTTGGCAAATCTGAAACAGTTGGTGAATTTACTGATTTATTTAATACAGTAAATTCTAAGAATAAGATCTTTCAAAGAAAAGCAGGATCATCAATATCTACGGTTAGGTTCACAGGTTTAAGAGCGCAAAAGCAAGTTCAACTTTTACCGCAAGTATCTATAAAAGCAGAGAGTAGATTGCTAAATGTAAAGGAAATGGTTAAGGAGGCCCTTTACTCGACATTTGAACATCCGTTTATTGTTATCAATGATTCATTTGAAATTCAGGAAGTAGAGGGTGATGTACGTTTATATGTTTCATTTCCTTCAGGAATTTTGAATTTTAATCTGCTTAAATATATAAACTCTGAATTGTTAATTGAGTTGAGATCGTTATTAGCCAATGCATTTAATCATAATGAAGCAGGCTATGGTAAACCTAGACGGTTTGAATTGTTTGAGAAAACACATGCCGTAAAGCTAATAGTAAAGCCGTTGCGGGGTTTAGGAAAATTACCTGATATGGCTATGGTGATTTTTGAAAAATTAGCTGTAGAAGAGGGTATCCCCTTGTCAAATACTACAGAAAGGGAATTTAATGATAATAGGATTTTAGAACTTGAACAAGAACTTGCCTCTACTAAAGAACACTTACAGTCTTACATTGAAGAAATTGAAACTAGCAATGAGGAATTACAGTCATTGAACGAAGAAATGCAATCGACTAACGAAGAATTACAGTCAAGCAATGAGGAGTTAGAAACGAATAATGAGGAGTTACAATCAACTAACGAGGAAATTCAAATTGCTTACAATGAATTGAAAGTTGCAAATGAAGAATTAGAAAGAAAGGAAAAAGAACTTTTTCATGCTAATGCTATGTTTAATGCCTTGTTTGATAATACACAGCAGGGCAATATTTTGATGGAAAATAATTTTGCAATCCGATTAGTGAATAAACGTGCTGAGGAATTATTTTCTTATTTAAGCATTCAAGATGAACTGAAGGATAAAAACATACTCGAAATTATACCTGACCATTTTGTTCCTGATTTCTTGCCCTTTCTTAGAGATGCCATCATATCGAAAGCAGAAGAAAAGCGAGTGTTTCCCGTAAAAAAACGAGATGATAGTATTACCTATCTAGAGTTCTGTTGTACTCCAGTAAGGACTCCTATTTCTTCGGAAAATATATTCTTCAATATTGGAATCAT
>CANCPA010000109.1 GCA_947379895.1 Chitinophagaceae bacterium
TCTAATTTATATTCTTCAACACAAAGACACAAATACTCAAAGTAGCACAAAGAAAAAATGAAGTATTGATACTTATGAAGTGTTTTAAAGAACTTAGAGCCTTTGCGACTTAGTTTCTTTGTGGCAATAGAAATAAAAAGAGACAAAAAGCATTTGATTCAATCTATTGCGTAAGGTGAGTTATTTATTTTTTTATCGTCAAACAATTGGTTTTCCACTAAGAAATGTTTGCTTTCTGCTACAAATATATATTGACGAACTCATTAGGGGTTTTGAATCATTATAGAGTTTAACAGCATTTGAAAAACTTTAATTCTCATATTTTTTGAATACAATTTCCTGTTCCAAAACACCTTGTGTTATTTGTTATTTCCTATTGCTATTTGTGGTAAATCCTCCTTGAAGCGACAAGGCATGCCTTGTCGCTTCAAAGAAAAAATCCTTGTCTCTACAAATGATATTCAAGTATCGAATACATCATATTTTCTCCAAATTACTTCCTAACCCTATCTTTACCAAATGAGTAAGATTAAAACGGCTTTCTTCTGTAGCAACTGTGGCTTTGAAAGTGTGAAATGGATTGGAAAATGTCCTGCCTGCAATGAATGGAACACTTTTGTGGAGGAGGTTCTTGACAAGGGAGGCAAGGAACAAAGTTGGACGGGTGCTAAAGGTGGAAGAAAGACGAATAAGGCGATTGCTTTACAAAATGTTACGGCTCTTGAAGAAGTAAGAATCGTTACAAAAGATGCGGAATTAAATCGAGTTCTTGGTGGTGGGATTGTTCCGGGAAGTATTGTATTAGTAGGTGGCGAACCTGGAATAGGAAAAAGTACCCTCTTTTTGCAACATGGCTTGATGATGAGCGAAATAGTGGTACTATATGTGAGTGGGGAAGAGAGCGAACAACAAATAAAGATGCGTGCCGACAGATTGAAGATGGCTAATAATAACTTTTATCTCCTAACAGAAACTTCTGTGCAAGCCATCTTCGAAGAAGTAAAGAAACTACAACCACAATTGGTTATCGTAGATTCTATTCAAACAATTCAATCGAACCTGATAGATTCTTCGGCAGGAAGTGTGAGTCAGATAAGAGAATGTGCAGCCGAGTTTCAACGGTTTGCGAAAGAAACAAATACACCGGTTTTCCTGATTGGACATATCACAAAAGATGGCAGCATTGCAGGGCCAAAGATTTTGGAACACATGGTAGATACGGTTTTGCAGTTTGAAGGAGACCGTCATTATGCCTATCGGATTTTGAGGACTTTGAAAAATAGATTCGGAAGTACGTCTGAATTAGGGATTTATGAAATGACGGGCGATGGCATGCGGGTAGTATCAAATCCATCCGAAATATTAATCACTCAAAGAGAAGAACAATTAAGTGGCAGTGCAATAGCCGCCTCATTAGAAGGGATGCGCCCTTTGTTGATTGAGGTACAGGCATTAGTAACACAAAGCGTTTATGGAACGCCACAAAGAACAGTCAGCGGATTCGATTTAAGAAGGCTGCAATTGTTGTTGGCAGTATTGGAAAAGAGAGGTGGTTTCTTGTTTGGAACAAAAGACGTGTTTGTAAATATAGCAGGCGGATTGAAAGTGGAAGACCCGTCGATAGACCTTGCCGTCATCTGTGCCTTATTAAGTAGTTACGAAGACGTGCCGTTGCCTGCACATGTATGTTTTGCAGGCGAAGTGGGATTAAATGGTGAAATTAGGGCGGTGAACCGTATTGAACAACGGATAGCAGAAGCAGAGAAACTTGGGTTTGAGAAAATAATTGTGAGTAAATACAATAAGAAAAGCTTTGACCCTAAGAGTTTTAAGATACAGGTAATTGCCGCAGGACAGGTTCATGAAGTTTATCAGCTGTTGTTCTGATAAATTATGTACTTTTAGAAAATTATAAATAAATAAAAAGATGCCTGAAGTATTAATACAATACAAGAATAAGAAGAGTTTAGCTGTTTTGGAAGACTTGTCCAAGCACTTGGATTTTAAAATCATTAAAATAGATAGAAACAAAAAAGACGATTATGAGTCTATACCTGTAATGTCACAAATTGAAGAAGGATTGAAAGAAGTAAAATTAATAATGGAAGGAAAAATGCAACCAGTCTCACTTGAAGAACTCTTTGATGAAAAATAGAATCATTACACTTCATTATTTCACAAGTCGTTACAAAAAACTTAATAAAAAATATACTTCTTTAACAAATGAATTTAAAGCTCTGTACGATTCTTTATTATTAGACGCAAAACAGGGAGAATCGATTGGTTCAGGTCTTTATAAAATACGTTTAGCTGTTGCTAGCAAAGGGGCAGGTAAAAGTGGAGGATTGAGAATAATAACTTACTTGGTAAAAGAAACAAAGACAGGGATTGATATCTATTTAATCACCATCTATGACAAGTCTGATATTGAAAATATTGACAAGAGTATATTACTTCAACTCATAAAAGATTTACCATCATAAATAATCATTTGAATTTATTGTAGTATTCAGACTGTCATAATCAATTCCTTTCTTCTTGCTGATAAAAAAATTATTCGACATTTTTTGATTACTTCTTTATAACTAAACATTTTGAAGTTTTGAATGGCATTAAATAAAAAATTTTGAAAAAAAGAAAGTTAAGAATAAGTAAGTTTAAAAAGCCCTTTGGAGCGATTTCAGTTATGAAACGAATTGAGATTGGACTAAGGGAGGTTCAACTCATTATAGAAGAAAAACTAAAACCTATCACCCTTGAAGAATTATTGAATGAATTATAGATAAAACACATTTTCAATTTCCTATTCTCAATTATCAATTATGCTTAAAACTATTCTTTCCGATTTCCTTCACCTGATATATCCATATAATTGTGAGGGTTGTGGCACCGACAACCTAAAAAAAGAGAGTTTCCTGTGTGCAAGATGCCTATCTGAACTTCCTGAAACCGGATTCTTTGCTGTTGCTGATAATCCCGTTGAGCAAAAACTGTATGGAAGAATTAAAGTTGAACAGGCAGGGGCAGGATATTTTTTTACAAAGCATGGTCTATTGCAACATCTAATTGCCCAATTAAAATACAAGCACAACCCCGAAATGGGTAGATATCTTGGCAAGCTAATCGGGTATCAACTATTGTCTACATCCCGCTTCAATAAAGTAGAAGCCTTGATTCCATTACCATTAAATAGCCAAAGAGAACATGCAAGAGGATATAATCAAGCCCAACTTATTTGCGAAGGAATTGCTTCAGTTTGGCAAAAGCCAATTATTAAAGATGCAATTATTAGAACTACAAATACAGAAACGCAAACACATAAAAATTTAAATAATCGTTGGGAAAACGTTAGTGATGCATTTTCCATTGCCAACCAAGAACAATTATTTGGAAAACAGGTTGCACTCATCGACGATATTATTACAACAGGTGCATCTATTGAATCGTGTGGTACTGAATTGCTGAAAATCAAAGGCCTGAAATTATCCGTGATTTGTGTCGGCTTTACAACACTCTGATATTTGTATTATCATTTTCCCATGATGTTAGCATACTTAAACTTAACGAAATATTTAATCACTTAAATATCCAAAAATTGCATAACTAAGCCGGTGCTTTTGAAGAATCTCAATAGATAATCAACGATAGTTTCAATTCAAAAAATGTAATTACTGAATAATTGGATGACCATAATTTGTAAATTACAACTTAAACTCAAACCCACTTTAACCCAGATTACGTAATAGACTCGTTATGAAATTCACAAATACAAAAAAGACAAGTTTTTATACAGATTTTTTGACTGAAGACATAATAAATTACGTTGAAGTAAAACAAATCAAGTAAAAGCTTGTGTTTGAAGTGGTTGAGAATTGTAATAGAGTCCTATTGCGTAATCTGGGTTTAACGGCCTCATTGTGGCTTTTAGCTAATAAAGGACACGCCACAAGGCAGAATGACGAAGTACGTATCTTCATGAAACTCTAATTGCTAAAAACATTTATACCCCCCACCCCAACCAACAAAATAAATCAATACATATTTTCCATAATATTGTCATCTTAAAACGATCAAACATTTCTTGTTATGATGAAGAAAATAGTACGAATTATATTTTTGGGAATTTTATTGACAAACTTAGGATTAAATGCGCAACCTATACTCACCTATAAAGGGAATGTTCCTGTAGTTGGCGATAAGTTTTTAGTTAGAGGTACGAGTATTACTAGTAAAAACTTGCCTACTTCGGGAGGTAGAAATCAAGTTTGGGACTATTCATCAATAGTTGATAGTGGGGCGATTGGTACTATTAAGGTCGTAGATACGGCAGGCATGCCGGGTGCAGTAAACTATGCGAATGCTAACATTGCATGGTATGATCCAATAAAAGCAAATTATATTTATTTCAACAACACAAATCCACAAACTTTTGGTGAAATTGGCGAATATTATTCTACAGATGTTTGGGGTGTGTTTTCGCCTCAAATTACTAGAATGGCATTTCCTATGACTTATCAGAAAATGTACGCCGATTCAGCATTCTTTACCAATTCTTCCATTTCAGGTATCAGCTTTCAGGTTTATGACACTATTGTAGCCGATGGCTATGGCAAACTTAAGCTACCGCATAATGCCATTTATGATAGTGTTCTTAGGGTTAAATTGACACTTAGAATAGTTTATTATTTTAATTCCTTTCCCATTTATGATTCTACAAGCTATTTCTATGAATTTGGAATTGATGGCATTCATTACCCAATACTCGAATTATCGTCCCAAGCAAACAATACTTGGTTAGCACAGTATTTTGCAGGTCTGCCATTGCCCTTGCAGATTTTCAACTTCAAAGCTTCATGGCAAAACAATTATCCTTACTTAAGTTGGAATGCTGAAAATACTAGTAATACCAAACAATTTATTGTGCAGAGAAGTGCAGATGGAACAATTTTTAATGACATTGGAAATGTGCAGATTTCAGCAAATCCTTCCTATCAATTTATTGACAAAGGTTTTCTTTCAGCAAACTACCATTATCGTTTAAAACAGATTGGAAAAGACGGTTCAGTATTTTACAGCGACACTCAATTTCTGCAAACAAGTAACCCTAGTTCATTTAATGTATTTCCAAATCCTACAAAGGGAGGTATTCATATTTATATTCCTTCGGGAAATATAGTTAGCATATATATATATGATGCAGCAGGTAAATTAATGTATACCAATAAGGCATTTTCTACGAGAGATGCAATTAATACCACTTCATGGATTAAAGGTATCTATATGATAAAAATAAGGGATGAAGATGGTTGGCATCAGAAAAGCTTTACAAAAGATTAGATTCTAGAATAAATTTGCCATCAATCCTATCTTTTTTTACTATTATTGTATCAATTAAATCGAATTATTAAAAATAAATTTATGAAGAAAAATTTACAAACACTTTTTATTGGCTTACTCTTAATTTGCTTTGGAGCAAATGCACAACCTGTTATAACTGCGGCAGGTGGCATACCTGTTTTAGGAGATAAATATTTAATTCAGGGGACCTATTCAGGTGCAGCAAATGCGCCTACAACAAGCGGTGCTAATCAAGTTTGGGACTATTCAAGTATGACGGATAGTAGCTCAGCAGGTACTGTAAATATTCTTTCAGCTTCGGGTTTGCCCGGTGCAAGTATGTTTCCTACAGCAACAATTGGTTGGAAAGACCCTATTCAAGGGGGTTATGTGTTTTCGAATAACAAAAGCAACAAGACGTTTGGCGAATTAGGCGAATATTATTCTGCAACAAGTTGGGGTGCCTTCTCACCACAACTTACTAGGGTAGCTTTTCCTTTTACCTATGGAAATATTTTTGCTGACACTGCCATTTATACCGGTGCTACTGTACCCGCAGGAATTGTAGTAAAAGTTACTGACACGCTTTTTGCAGACGGTTTTGGCACCTTGAAATTACCTCATAATGCTACTTACACTAATGTTTTAAGAATTAAAGTTGCGTTTACACTGACTTATTATGCGAGTGGTTTTCCATTGTTAAGTTCTACACTTTACTTTTATGAGTTTGTTCAGGAAGGCATTCATTATCCACTACTACAGTTGAGTGCAAATAACAATAATGGAGTTGAGGTATGGAGTGCACAATATTTTGCGGGCTACCCTGTTCCATTATTGATTAGTAATTTCAATTCAAATTGGAAAAACAACCTCCCTAATCTACAGTGGAATGCTAGCAATATTGCAAACACAAAGCAATTTAATATTGAACGTAGTCTCGATGGCAAATCCTTTATTACAATTGGTACACTATCAGTAGTGGGTAATACTGCTTATCAATTTACAGACAATAGTTATCAGTCGGGCACCGTCTATTATCGTATACAACAATTAGATAAAGATGGTTCTGTTTATTATAGCGACATCGCTAAATTGCATTCTAACGAAAATTACGGTCTAAAAGTTTGGCCAAATCCATCGGTAGATAAAGTGCATCTTTCTTTAACGATTGGCAGTCAGTATCATGTAGTTGTATATGATTTTGCAGGAAAAAGAGTTTATGAAAATAAGTACTTCACTACAAACGATGCCATTACTACAGATAAATGGGGTAAAGGCACATATATTGTCAACGTAAATACTAAGGAAGGTTGGCAGACGATTAGTTTTGAAAAACAATAAGGTTTTAGTTTTTAAAGAATGCCATAGAGTTACAAAACGGCAAGGATGAATTCCTTGTAAAAGTGACTGTATGGCATTCTTATTTTTTGTTCACTTTACGATTTATTCGATGCTTTAATTGGATAAAACATTTGTTGACAATTTTTGTAGTTGAAAACTTGACACTAAACTTAAATCGGTTACGCAAATGTTGTAGTAGTATTTATGATTTTACTTTTGTTGGAAGAGTAATTGAAAATATTACACAAAAAAATAAGAAATTTGTCCTCATGAAACAACGTTACAAATTATCAATATCAATTCTATTATTTACTTTGACACTAACCTACGTTAAAGCACAAATAAATGTACAAGACTCTTTGGCATTAGTAGACCTTTATAACTCAACAAATGGAACCGGTTGGAAAATTAAAACAAATTGGCTGAGTAAACAACCCGTCAATACATGGTATGGATTAAATGTGGTAGGCGGCAGAGTAAATGTATTAACACTTCAAAACAACGCACTACGAGGAAGTTTACCGGTTTCATTTGGTGATTTAACACAATTAATAATCATCCACTTTGAACAAGATAGCATAATGGGTTCTTTACCATCATCGATAGGTAAACTAGTCAATCTACAAACGCTTGCATTTAGTGGTAATAAACTTTCTGGCAGTATTCCTTCCTCAATAGGTAACCTTAAACAGTTATCCTATTTAGATTTAAGCTTCAACCAATTGAGTGGAAACATTCCCTCCGAACTCGGATCATTGAAAACACTTGGTAGTATTTTCTTAAATTCAAATCGACTTTCGGGAGGGATTCCTCAAAGCATTGGCAATTTAACTTCCTTATCCTACTTATATTTGGATTATAACGAACTAACCGACACTATTCCTGAATCGATTGGCAATTGTCGCAATTTAAAGACATTAAGTCTAAGCAATAATCATATTACAGGAATGATTCCCTCTACTATCGGAAACATGAAGACACTCTTTAAATTAGATTTTAGCGTGAACCAATTATACGGCAATATTCCAACTTCAATTGGCGATATAGGGACACTTATTAGAATGAATTTAAATTATAACAGTCTTAGTGGTGCCATTCCAAGTAGTATTGGAAAAATGACTGCTTTAACAACACTTAATCTAGACAACAATCTATTAAGCGGAGCAATTCCACCTGAGATCACTGCAATTCCTGGAATAAGTGGCTTTCAGATTTATGACAATAATTTCACTTTCGCAGGTATGGAGGCAGTTGCCAACCTTGCACATTATTCACCACAAGCAACTGTGCCACTTAAACAGAAAGGAAATGTACTTTCGGTGTCGGTGGGCGGTACACCTGAAAACAATACCTATAGTTGGTATAGAAATGCTTCACTTGTAGCTACTACAACATCAGATTCAAATTTCACATTTTCTTCTACTGGCAAATATTGGGTAGTTGCAACTAATTCGATCGCTAATCAACTAGTATTATATAGTGATACAATCACAATTTCAGCATTGCCAATAGAAAGTATTTCATTATCAGGACAAAACTATTCAGGAAATATTATCCTTCAGTGGCAAACAAAAGGGGAGACAAATACAACAAGGTTTTCTATAGAAAATAGTGCTGATGGAGTCAATTTTTATTCGATAATTGAACTAAATACAAAAGGGAATGGGAACAATTCTTACCAACATATTGTATCTGGAATTGCACAAAATACATCTGTGTTAGATAGCAAAATTTATTTCAGGATAAAAGTCATCGATAAACAAGGAAGATATTCATATAGTAATTCAATATCAATTTCAATAAATTTAAACTTTTCTACAGTGAGTATTTATCCAAATCCTTTAGTTAAATCAAATGGAATTAATGTAAATGCAAGACATATTAATGAGGTAAGTATTTATAATATGGGGGGGAAATTAATTGCGACGCATACATTCAACGATGCTACTAATCCTAAAATTATATTGAATAGTTTGAGTCACGGACTTTATTCAGTTTTAGTTAAACAACAAGATGGCACTTTAAATAGTCTGCAACTAATCTGTGAATAATTAAAATGAAAGATTTCAACTTAAAAGTATTATTTCAATCTGAAAATATTTTAAACTTGATAAATGAGTCATTATTAACTAGAAAAACAAAAGGTGTTATGTCTATTCATCGTTTTATTTAACAAAATCGTCAAATATTTCTTAAAAACTGTCATATTCTTGTCAAATTCCTGATTTAAATCAACTTTTTTATCCCTTAAATGAATAGTAATGAGTAAACTATAGCAGTCTATACATATATTTGCATATACAAACATAAAAAAATGCCACAAGTACACGAATTACTTAAATCTGCACACCGGGGAGTCTTAGAAACCGGAATGGATTTACTTTATCATAAAGAACAACAAATACCAGGATCTATCAATTACGATATTAACCGGTATTATGCACACAGTGAATGGCTTGCAGATGATGCAGGAATGATGGTTTATCATTACAACAAGAAAAAACCAAAAGAAAATTATCTTGAATTGCGGTTCTGTATTGCAGGTAATAGATATTGCTTCGATAAAAGCTGTGAGAGTTGCAAAAATCAACCAACAAGTTGTAATGGAAAACAATCGACAGTTGATGTATTCAACTTTCACTTTTCTTACACTTTTTTGAATCAATTTACACAGAATACAAAGTTGACCAATCAAAAAGATGAGGTCTTAGCATTTAGGCATCCGAATGCATTTACAAAGGTATTTCCTATATGTGGCAAGAAAAATCATGTATTAGATTCAATATTGAATCATAGCTATACAGGAGCACTTGAGAATATCTATATCAACGCTAAAATTCATGAACTATTATTGTTAAGTTTAGATTGTTTGATTGAAGAAAAGCAAGAGGGCTTCAATTGCAAGTTCCTAGAAGATGAACGCAGCAGAGAAGGTATTTATAAGGCTAGAGAGATTTTGTTAGAACATATAGGTGATCCAATTACTATTAAAGAGCTTAGTAGGAAAGTTGCAATGAACGAATGCTATGTAAAGCAAGGTTTCAGAGAAATTTTTGGAACAACCATTTTTGATTTCTTCCAACAACAAAGAATGGAACATGCCAAATATTTATTGTATGAAAAGAGTATGAGTGTAACGGATGTTTCTGCCGCATTAGGATATTCATCTATTTCGCATTTTTCCGCAGCTTTTAAAAAACATACAGGTTTAAAACCTTGTGAATTATTAAAATAATTAGAAAAGATATAAAGGGTTAAAGGGTCTCTCTTAAATGTAAGCCGCTGAATTAAGTTTCAGCGGCTTTTTTATGCTTCTTAGTTTTCCATTTCTACTATCTTGGAAAAAATATTTGTTAGTCTAAATTATATTATCGTAATATTGCGATAAATATTAAAAAGTGGGAGCAACAAAGGCAGAAGAATTTTCAGTGACGGATAATCGGGTAGCAAAATATGCAAAAGCATTGTCGCATCCTGCTAGAATAGCAATTTTAAAATTATTAATAAAGAAGGAAGCATGCATTTGTGGTGATATTGTAGAGGTTCTTCCCTTGTCACAAAGCACTGTTTCACAACATTTAAAGGAATTAAAGGAAGCAGGATTGATAAAAGGAGATATTGAAGGAACTAAAGTTTGCTATTGTATCGACGAAGATGAATGGAGAGCAGCACAGTCGTATATAAATGAACTTTTTACAAATTTCAAAGGCTTGAAAAGTATATGTTGCTAGGCATTTTTTTGCATCAATCAATCGCAATATTTCGATTAATGATTATTTCTTTTATCAAAGACACAAAGGCAGAAGGAAACGCTAACTATTTACTTTCAGAATAAAATCAGATTTTAACACAATTAATCAGTTAAATCATAAATAATGAAATCAGATAATGAACTCAAAGAAATCGTAAGACAAAAGTATAGTGAGATTGCCTTACAGGATAAAGCAACAAATGAAAGTAGCTGCTGCGGTGCAGGAGGATGTAGCACAGAAGTATATAACATCATGACCGACGACTATAATGGCCTAGAAGGCTATCATGCAGATGCTGACTTAGGCTTAGGCTGTGGCCTGCCCACTCAATTTGCCAAGATTAAGAAAGGGGATGTGGTGATAGATTTAGGCAGTGGTGCAGGGAATGATTGTTTTATTGCAAGGGCAGAAGCAGGAGAAACGGGTAAGATTATTGGCATTGATTTTACACCCGCAATGATTGATAAGGCTAGACATAATGCTGAGGTGAGAGGTGTGAATAATGTAGAGTTCCGTCAAGGCGATATTGAAAATATGCCTGTAGGTGGCAACATTGCCGATGTAGTAATTAGTAATTGCGTATTAAATTTAGTTCCAAATAAGAATGCAGTTATCAAGGAGATTTACAGAGTCTTGAAACCCGGAGGTCATTTCAGCATTTCAGATGTGGTACTTGTTGGAAGATTGCCTGAAGCATTGCAAAAAGATGCAGAGATGTATGCAGGCTGTGTAGCGGGGGCAATTCAAAAGGAAACCTATCTTGAATTGATTCAATTAAATGGCTTTGTAAATATTACTATTCAAAAAGAAAAGGCTATAACAATACCTGATGATATTTTAAAAAACTACTTAGCAACAGATGCCCTTAACAGTTTCAAACAAGGAAGTACAGGTATCTTTAGCATTACTGTATTTGCCCAAAAGCCACAAGGTACAATAACCGCTTGTTGCACCCCTGGAAGCGGTTGTTGCTAATTTTACATACAATCCTACATAACATTCTATTTACTAACAACATTATGCAAATTGCATTATTCTCAGACGTACACGCTAATCTACCTGCATTAAAAGCGTTTTTTGCGGATATTGATACAAAAAAGCCTGATGCTATTTATTGTTTGGGTGATTTAGTTGGCTATAATATTTGGCCTAACGAAGTAATCAAAACATTAAAAGAACGTTGTATTCCTACTATTGCAGGCAATCATGATTTGAAAGTAAAAATGATAGAGGTTGATAAAGTAGAATCATTAATTGCTGAAAAAAACTTTGCTTATCAGTTGGTAGGAAAAAATGAAAAAGACTACTTGCTGAGCCTCCCTTCAAGCATATCACTAACATTTACTTGCAATGACGATATTATTAACTTATTATTAGTTCATGGGAGTCCTAGAAGCGTAAATGAATATCTATTTGAAGAAATGGAAGAAGCAGATTTATTAGAAATAATGAAAGAAGCGAATGCGGATATTCTTTGCTTTGGGCATACTCATAAACCATATCATAGGGTTATAAATTCTGAAAAAGATAGAGTCGCAAAGTTTCGTCATGCAATTAATACCGGTTCTGTTGGCAAACCCAAAGATGGCAATCCAAAAGGTGGATATGTTTTATTGACAATTAATGAATCCTCTTCTTTAAAAGAAAAGGATTGTATTAAGGTAGAGTTTATTCGATTTGATTATGACATTGAAACTGCTGCCATAGCAATTGAGAATAGTCCTTTGCCGAATGAATTGGCTGAAATGCTACGTAATGGTAATTAAGATTAGTGTTTTTTCTACAACGAACACAAAGTTAAAACCACATATTATCATAAAGAAAAACTAGTGTTCTATGTTTTTCCCCTTGTAATCCTTGTGGTAAAGTAAAAAAATAAATAAATAATTATGAGTGCAAATAATTGTGCCCCCGCATCAAATAGAAAGCAGCTAAGTTTTTTAGACCGCTTTCTCACATTATGGATATTCTTGGCGATGGCAATTGGAGTGGCAATTGGCTACTTTGTACCAAGTTCATCTACACTCATTAATTCTCTATCGAGTGGCACTACAAATATTCCGCTAGCAATAGGATTAATAGTCATGATGTATCCACCTCTAGCAAAAGTTCGCTATGAAAAGATGGGAGAAGTCTTTTCTAATACAAAGATATTAGGTGCCTCCTTATTTCTGAATTGGATTATAGGTCCAATTTTGATGTTCTTTTTGGCAATTACATTTCTGCAAGACCATCCTTCATATATGATTGGACTAATATTAATTGGCCTTGCACGTTGTATTGCAATGGTAGTAGTTTGGAATGAATTGGCAGAAGGAAATCGGGAATATGCAGCAGGACTAATTGCTTTGAACAGCATATTTCAAGTATTATTTTATAGTGTATATGCTTACTTGTTTATTACCATTCTACCACCCCTATTTGGAATAAAGGGACTAGAAGTAAACATTACAATTACAGAAATAGCAAAGAGTGTGGGCATCTATTTGGGAATACCATTTGCCGCAGGAATTATCAGCAGATACACATTGATTGCAATAAATGGGGAAGAATGGTTTCAAAAAAAATTTGTACCAATCATTTCTCCACTCACTTTGATAGCATTGTTGTTCACAATTGTTGTTATGTTCAGTTTAAAAGGAGAACTAATTATACATATTCCATTAGACGTGATACGAATTGCTATACCACTAGTCATCTATTTTATCATCATGTTTGTGGTAAGTTTCTTCATGGGAAAATCATTAGGCGCAGATTACTCAGCTAATACAGCAATTGCCTTTACCGCCACAGGAAACAATTTTGAGTTAGCAATTGCAGTAGCAATTGGTGTTTTTGGAATTAATAGTGGTGAAGCATTTACAGGAGTAATTGGCCCATTAGTAGAAGTACCAGCCTTAATTGCATTAGTAAATCTAGCCTTTTGGTTCAGGAAGAAGTATTATAATAAAGAATAAGTTATAAAACAGTCGCTTTCTTAGATGAAATAGGTGGTAAATGAATTGAGTTCAAATTAATCTCTTATTACTTCAACTCATTTAATTGATAAATTCTATATTTTTCGAATTATTATGAACCTCGCCAAGGTGATTTGACAGTTCACCAAGCTGTAGTAAGACTCGCAAGGTGATATAATCATTAAATAACCTGATAATGCTTTCAAATAAGCTTAAGACAAAACTCCACAGTTTTCGGATATCATTTTAGGCTGATTTTGTTTTCATATAAGGTTAAAAAGGAACAACAAAAAACAAGTTGAATTTGGGACAACGTTATTACAAGCAAAATAATTGATGGCTTTTATAATACTTACGAACAAATATTTTAAAATGGAAAGAGAAAAATAAAAATAGGTTACTACAATTTATACTAGAGAAACCCACAATAAACACAAAATATGAAATCTTATTTTCATTTAGTTTTCTTTGTGAAATTTCCATTGTGTTCCTTGTGGTAAGATTAAATATTCAAATCATTAATTCATCATAAATAAAGTAACAATGAAAAAGATTTTAGTTTTATGTACAGGTAATAGCTGTAGAAGTCAGATTGCAGAGGGTTATCTCCGTCATTTTGCAGGCGATAAAGCGATTGTTTATAGTGCAGGTGTTGAAACACATGGTGTAAATCCAAGAGCTATTGCTACCATGAAAGAAGATGGTATTGACATTTCAAATCATACATCAAACAATATAACAGAATATTATACCATTGATTTCGACTTTGTAATTACCGTCTGTGACAATGCAAAAGAACGATGCCCATTTTTTCCTACAAAAGCAGAAATGTTCCATTACAATTTTCCTGACCCCGCTAAGGCAATAGGAACGGAAGAAGAAATAGTAGAACAATTTAGAGCTGTCAGACAATTAATTAAAGACTATTCTAAACAATTTATCCTTGAACATTTGGTATAGGAAAAGAAAATGACTAGAAGTGATTTAGAAAATATGAAAATAAAAAAGCGGCAACCCAAAATGGATTGCCGCTTTGTATATTATTGATAAGTTCAAATTAACCTAAAGCTACTCTTCTGAATTCGATTACTTTCAAATCCCTATTTACACTCTTCAAATAATCAGCAACAGTCTTGCTGTTATCTTTCACAAATGCTTGTGCAGCCAAAGTTTGTTCTTTAAAGAATGCATTTAATTTACCTTCTGCAATCTTTGCAATCATATCTTCAGGTTTGCCAGCCATTTTAGGGTCTGCCTTCATTGTATCGATAACAATTGCTCTTTCTCTTTCAATAGTTTCTGCAGGAACACTATCAGCATCAACTGCCAAAGGATTCATTGCAGCAATTTGCATTGCAACATCTTTTCCTGCTTCAGCAGATACTTCATTCAATGCAACTAAAACTCCCATACGGTTTGCACCATGAATATAGGCAGCTACATAAGGAGCATCTACTCTTTCGAAACGAGCAATACCAATTTTTTCTCCAATAGCAGCCAATTTATCATTGATTAAATCTGCCACTTTTGATCCATTTACACTCACTTCATTTAATTCTTCTGCACTCTTCACGTTGTTTGCAACTGCTGCATCAGCAATGCTTTGAGCAAATGCGATGAAATCTGCATTCTTAGAAACGAAATCTGTTTCAGAACTGATGGTAACAATAAATCCTGTCTTATTATCTGCAGAAGTCTTTGCAATAATAACACCTTCCTTAGCTTCACGGTCACTACGCTTTGCAGCTACCTTTTGTCCTTGTTTACGCAACCAATCAATTGCTGCTTCAAAGTCACCACCTGCTTCGGTTAATGCTTTTCTACAATCCATCATACCTGCACCTGTTGCTTGACGCAACTTGTTAATATCTGCTGCTGTAATAGCTACTGTACTCATATTTTTTTTCTCCTTTCAAATCGTATTTAAACGAAATGATACTTTTTAAATTTAGAAATGGCTGCAAAGATTATCAATGCAGCCATTTATCAATGTTATTTTAATGTTACCAAAACCAAATTTAGGTTACTAGTTTCTAGTTACTGGCTTTATATTACTGGTATCATCTGCATCTTGTACCCTGTAACAAGTAACTTGGAACTAATACTATCTTCCGCCTGGACCGCCTGGACGACGATTGTTAGTATTGATTGGTGCACGACGTTTAACGCCTCCACCTGCTGGTCCGCCTGCAGGTGCATTTGGATCTGCAGCACCACGACCGCCACCTCTACGGTTACGACCACCTTCAGCTTGAGCTTCTTGTTCTAAACGACGAGCCTTTGCTTCATTCTCATTCTGACCTTCTTCTACCACTTCTTCTTCATCTTTGTTAGCTTGACGTTCAGCCAAACCTTCAGCGATAGCAGCAGTGATATAATTAGTAATGATAGCGATTGATTTAGTAGCATCATCATTTCCTGGAATAGCAAAGTCTACTTTGTTAGGATCAGAGTTTGTATCTACTACACCAAAAGTAGTAATACCCAAACGCTTAGCTTCTGCTAATGCAATGTGTTCAACGCTGATATCAACCAAAAATAATGCTGATGGAAGACGGCCCATTTGAGCTATACCGCCTAGAACCTTTTCTAATTTGTCTTTATCACGACCAAGTGTCAAACGTTCTTTTTTTGTCAAACTTTCTGCACTTCCGTCGTTCAACATTTTTTCAATGCTTTGCATTTTCTTTACGCTCTTACGAACAGTATTGAAATTTGTAAGCATTCCACCTAACCAACGTTCAGTTGCAAAAGGCATGTTCACTCTTGTAGCGCACTCAGAAACGATTTCTTTTGCTTGCTTTTTAGTAGCAACGAACATTATTTTCTTACCACTTTTTGCAATTTGTTTCATTGCAGCAGCAGCATCTTGTAGATGATCTACTGTTTTATTTAAATCTATAATATGAATACCCTTCTTTTCTGCAAAGATGTAAGGCAACATTTTAGGATTCCACTTCTTCTTCAAGTGACCAAAATGTACACCGGCCTCCAGTAGTTGTTGTTGTAATGAAGTGTTTGCTTCCATTTGATTAAAATTTAAGGCTTTAAATCACTCTGTTCTCCAAAGTTGATAAAGCACAATTGTTTGAAAAAAATTATTATAAAATTGATTCTTATTACTCCCACAAGGGGAGTAATAGAATATAAAATACTAACGTTTGCTGAACTGGAAGCTTCTACGTGCTTTCTTATGACCAAATTTCTTACGTTCAACACTACGAGGGTCACGAGTCAATTGACCTGCTGCCTTAAGCAACGGTCTGAACTCAGGATTAACTTCTAACAAAGCACGAGCAATACC
>CANCPA010000110.1 GCA_947379895.1 Chitinophagaceae bacterium
GTTTATCTTCGTTTTGGACGTCCAAAGTGGCCTAATTTCACAAAAGAAGATGGTAGCGACTTTATTATAGGTAAGGCACAAATATTAGGTGAAGGAACAGATGTAACCATTTTTGCTTGTGGACACTTAGTTTGGAAGGCAATTGAAGCTGGAAAGGCATTAGAAGCGAAGGGTATTAGTGTAGAATTAATTAATATTCATACAATTAAGCCATTAGATACTGAAGCAATTATTGCATCAATTAAGAAAACAAAATGTGCTGTAACGTGTGAAGAACATAACATTATTGGTGGTTTAGGTGATAGTATTGCACAGGTAGCAGCTAAAAACTTCCCTATCCCTATTGAATATGTAGGTACAAAGGATACTTTTGGCGAAAGTGGTACCCCAACTCAATTATTAGCTAAATATGGTTTAGATACGCCTGATATCATTGCAGCTGTAGAAAAGGTAATTAGTAGAAAATAAAACGTTCTATTTTAAATTATATTATTCAAGCAAAATTGTTTGTATACTACAGTATATTTAGATATACTTATTTCGAAAAGCTATAAATAATAATATTTTCTTAGGCTTAGTAAATCATTAAATAATAAAACCGTTGACATATTAATTTATCAACGGTTTTATTTTTTTAATACTATTGCAGATCATTTTTCTATATTTTCTATGTGATTTATAAATTCATAATAAATGCTCCACTATCAGGAACAGAATAGCAGGGTAAGGAAAGACTATCTGCTTCTTTTTTCCAAAATTCTCTTCTTTGTCTTGAATTACTCGCATCCCAAACATAAAGTTGACAATTGAATAATGTAGTTAACATTTTTAGACTTACTGAAGTATTCTTTTTTAAAATAATGGCATCGATAGATGATTTAGACATAAATGGGGAATTAAAAAATGTTCTTTCATCAATTATTAATATTGTCTTTTTATTAGAATAGATGAAATTGTGGGTTATTGAAGCATTTTTTAGTGTTTTGGCAACATTAGTCCTGAATAGAATGCGGGCAGGTTGCAAGTGATAATCTTTCATAAATCCATTTTCATTTAAAACACTATCTCCGACAAATACAAATTTTCTTCCATCAATCAAATCAATTGCACTATGCTTATCAATATTATAAACTATCATTTTTAATTGATTTTCTTTATTTACAAAATCAATACTCCTAATAAACACAAACATGAATATTGGAACAAGGGCAATTACAAAATAGTGGTTATTTTTTTGCATTATCCAAACGGCAAAGCAAAAGAGAAAACTATATATGAATATTACTTCGCTGATAGATATCTGAAGATTTTCCCATCCTGAAAATGGTAATTCATTGATGTTATTGATAAAGTTATTCATTGCCCAAAGAAGTCCTTCAATACCATTACCGATGTATTTTGCAAGAATTGGTGTTGAAGAAATCAGTATTAAAAAAATTTCGAAGTATAAAATAATACCAGCAAGAGGAACAGCAAAAATATTGGTAATAACAAATAAGGTTGGAATTCTGTGAAAGTAATATATGACAAGTGGAAGAGTTAGAATCTGTGCTGAAATAGTTACAGCACAGATATTCCATATAAAATGAAGTAGCTTATTTTTAAAAAACATCCATTTATGTATAATATCGGAAAAAGTGATGATACTGAGAACTGCTGCATAACTAAACTGAAATCCTGCTTCAAACAAACTGTACGGATCTATAATTAGAATGCAAAATGCTGATAATGCAAGACTATTATAAATATTTGTTTTCTTACCAATTAGTTCACCTAACAAAATAAAAGAGAACATAACTGTAGAGCGAAGAATAGGCGTGTTTGCACCTGTTATTAGGCAAAATCCCCAAAGAATAATTAGTATTATAATTGGTTTCAAACGAATACACCATTTTTTATTTTTAAATGGCCTAAATAGTAGTAGGAGTAAAGAATAAATCATTCCAAGATGCAAGCCTGCAATTACAATAATATGAATGACTCCTGTGTTGCTGTATGCTTTAATAAGTTCCTTATCTAGGTCATTTCGATAACCTATGAGTAATGCTTCAGCAACACTTAATTGGTTAGGATTATGTATGAATCTTCTAAGAATAGTTAAAATACTAGATCTTGCTTTATATATTATGCGATATAATAGCACTGATTTAGTACTATTCAGAATCTTAAAATCTTTATTTGTCAGAAATCCTTGATAACAAATATTTTTTAGCGCGCAATATTCTCTATAATTAAATCCTCCAGGATTACCGGAAAGTATTATGGGGGTTAGGATTGAAGTTATTATTAATTGTGAACCGTAGTTTAATAATGGAATAGAATCACCCCTTTTTAAATAAATCAAAACATCTCCCTCTACATTTTGCCATTTACGATTAATTAATACTGCTTCAGCAGATGCGAATAACTTAATAGTTTTTTCTTTTGGTATAGGAGGTTCCTTTAAAGTTATCAGAATTGGCATTCCTTGTTTATAATAATTACTGATCCAAAACTGATTATTTGATTTATTTTGAAAAAAAGCTAATATTCCACCGATTGTGGCAAATAAAAAAAATAAAGAAAATAAAATGGCCCATTTATATAAGAGAGAAAATTTAATTAAAGCTATATGTGTAGCAAGGAGAATGAGACTTAAAATTGTTGTAAATACTAACAAAAAGTAAATAGAAAAGTGAAAATAGTATTGTATTAAAATACCAAATATTAATGAAACTAATGGACGAAAAACAGGGATGCTTTGTAGTGAAATGCCACCAAATTTCTTTTCCATAGTACAAACAATTAATAAGACTCACAAAGTACTTTATTATTAGTTTGAAAGGGTTTAAAATCTAAAAGAGATAAATGTATTGTTGTAAATAGGAAATTATGATTTAAGGAAATAAATGCGATAGAAAAAATAAAGCCCCCTTTGTTTGTAAACAAGGGGGCTTTTGTATTGCATAGAAGTTTCTGAATAAACTTGGATAATAAAAACCGGGACGCTTTTTGTAAATATCGATAAAGAAATTTAAATGGCCCACAAAACTGTCTAATTTTTAAAACGGTTTATTTCTGCGCTTTTTACGCAATTTTTTCTGCGTAAAAGGCGCAGTATTTTCTGCCTGTTGTTCTACATTTTTTGTAAAATACCAACGGTTTTTTTTGATGTATTATTTTACAAAATAATTGATTTTTACAGAAGTTATATATAATGATTATTATGAATCAATCAATTAGATAGGAAAATATGATGAAATATGATGAGTGTTAAAATTACTTTCAAGGTATAAAATAATTAAAGTAACAATTAAAAAAACTCATCATGATTGCAATTGAAAAAAAATCCTTAAGCGTAGGAAAATACGTTTCTACACAACATGTAGATAAAGTTATCAGAAATTACAAAAAGGAACGTTGGGTTCACAATAGTGAAAGAATTGGCAAAGAAGATAGTTTAAGTGGTTGGTGGAGCATTGAAGAAATTGAAAACTTTTTGGATAATGCAAAGTTGTATGGTGGAGATGGTGTAAAATTTTATTTTGGTGCTTATGATAATGAATTTCAAGAAAGACCTGAATATTCAGGAAGACAAACATTAGTAATGGTTGCAACAAAACAAAAAGAAGGAAAATACGGAACAAAGGTAAATAAGGATATTTATATCAATGAAGGAAATGAAAATAACATACTTGCTTACAATATGGCTACTTTATGTCCTCCTTCATGTGGCTTGAGTGTTGACTCCGATAATATTGAAATTGGAGTTACAATTGTGGATAAAGGTGAAGAAGGCATTGTAATAGTTTAATTTTTTATAACTAAATCTATCTACACAGAGACCTCCTATTAAGGAGGTCTCTTGTTTTTGCAACATACATCTTTTTATTTACTATTAGTTACATTGTAATCTTTCAATATTTACTAATTTTATAAAATACCACAACAAAAATCATTTTTGATTACTCAAATGAAAACAGTTTACTCAATATTACTTCATAAGAGGATTTACAACAGTAAAATTAGAAAAAGCCACCACTTTATACTTTTTTTATAAAATATCAGATATTTTTACCACAAAGAACATTATTTCTTATGCAAGAAAAAGCAAAGAGTTAAATAGAATTCTAATAAATAGAAAAATAATATTAGAAACCCTATGTTCTTTGTAATTGAGGAAAGCCTCCTTAGTGATGAAGCTTTTTTATTTAATTTGATTCAAAATGAATTTATTTTTTGTAATTATTGGTATTATTTTATCATCGTTTTTAATATTCAATAATGAAGTTCCACTTTATTTAAAATATTTTTCACCATTTCTTGTACTTACTTTAGTAGTTGAGCTACTTGCTATAAATTTGGCAAAACGTTCAATTCATACAATTCCATTATTTAATTTTTTTGGTATAGTAGAATTTTGCTTTTATATGTGGGTGATTAAAAATATAATCAAAACTGAAAAGGTAAAAATCATTATAAATTATATATCCATTATTCTCCCTATAGTAGCTACATTGAATTTGTTTTTTTATCAAGGAATTAATTCATATAATTCAATTACCTATTCAATAGGTTGCGTTTCAATAATTTTTCTAACCATTTTTTATTTTTTCGAGTTATTTAAACTTCAACATGCTGTTAAATTAAGTACTGATTCTGGTTTTTGGATATGTACAGCCCTATTATTTTTTTATTGTGTTAGTTTTCCAATTTTTGTCTCTACAAATTTAATTAAAAACTTTCCAGTTAAATTAGCTCATATTATATCTTTGACTCTTTTGATATTGAATGTTGTTTTATACTCACTTTTTTGTATCGCCTTTTTATGCAGGATCAAAATCAGGAAATACTTTTTATAATTGCTGTAAGTAGTGTAATTGCCTTGCTTTTAGTTGGCTTCATTATAACAATTTTGTTTTTTTATCAAAGAAGAAAGAACAGACAGGAAAAAGAAATTCTTGAATTGAAAGAACAATATCAAAAAGAGTTATTAGCTAGTCAATTAGAAATGCAGGATAGCACAATGAAACAAATTGGTGTTGAACTTCACGATAATATCAAACAACAACTTGTTGTAGTGACTACTGCACTTAGGTATTTACCTATTGATGGAGAAAGTGATATTTTTAGTACAATTAAAGAAATTAGAGAAGAAATAAATGGTGTAATTAAAGATATTGGCTTGCTATCACATAGTCTACATTCGGATCGGGTAGCGCAAGTTGGTTTGCTTGATTCAATAGATCAGGAGTTGTACAAATTTTCTAGAATTAAAACGATTGAGTTAAAATATTCTTGTAATGTTCGATATAATTATTACGATGGACAAGTAAGTACTTTTATTTTTAGAATGTTTCAAGAGTTTTTACAAAATATTTTGAAGCATGCAAAGGCCACAGAAGTTTATGTTGATATATTTGACGAAGAGAATACGAATTTTGTAATTCAGGTAAAAGACAATGGAATTGGATTTGATCATTCGAATAAAGAGAAATTGCCTTCAGGTATTGGATTAAATAACATTTATAATAGGGCAAAGCTAATAGGAGCAATTATTAATATTGAAAGTCAAATTGGAAAAGGAACAACTGTTACTTTGAAAATGCCAATACCTAAAGAATAATTTATTAGTCGGCGATTTTTTGAAAAGGTTATTTTACGGTTATGATAATTAAAGAGAAAAGTATAACAGTTGCATTAGCTGATGATCATCAATTAGTAAGAAGTGCAATGGCAAGGTTAGTTGCTTCATTTGCAAGTTGTACAATCTTGTTTGAAGCAGATAATGGTGTGGAAGTACAGGATAAATTAAAAAATCATATTATTCCTGATGTTTTATTGCTCGATATTAGCATGCCTGTGCTTGATGGTTTTGAAACAGCCGCTTGGTTAACAAAAAATTATCCTCAAGTTCGAATCATTGCATTAACAATGAATACTGATGAAAGAAGTATTGTAAAGATGATGCGTAATGGAGCAAAAGGATTTCTGTCAAAAAATACTGAACCTCCTGAATTATTAAAAGCCATCGAAACAGTTATTATTAAGGGATTTTATCTGCCTGAAGAAATATCTTGGAAATTTGTTCAGGGCATTCAAAGTGAAGCAAATTTACCATTAGATCCTGCCCTTTTAAATGAGAAAGAAAGGGAGTTTCTTACACTTATATGTACTGAAATGTCGTATGATCAAATTGCAAAAAAAATGTTCATAGGTGTTCGAACTGCTGATGATTATCGTGCAACTTTATATGAAAAGCTTAAAGTACATTCTCGCATGGGACTTGCATTATATGCCATTAAAAATGGTTTTTTAGATAATTCGATTTAACTGTTATTAAAAGTAAATAAGATAAAACATAAAAAATATCCATTTTTATTTACTTGCCGTTTATCTTCGCTTCTATGCAATTTAAAGATATTGTGGGTCAGCAAGCTGTAAAGCAACATTTGATTGAAATGGTGGAACAAAACCGTTTAAGTCATGCCTTACTTTTTTTAGGTAAAGAAGGAAGTGGTGCCTTGCCATTAGCTTTGGCATTTGCACAATTTGTTGTCTGTCAACCTGCTCCATCACCTGTAGTTGAAGATTTATTTGGCGGGATGTCAGCTCTTGAATTAAAACCAACATTTATTTCTCCTGAGGCACTATCAACTATGGAAAGCTTTAGTCGTGCAGAAAATTTAGTACATCCTGATTTGCACTTTTCTTATCCTGTAATTCCTCGAAAATCTGGAGATAAACCTAAAAGTAGTGACTATGGTACCGAATGGCGTGAATTTGTAAAAACGTCACCTTACAGTAATGCTTACGATTGGTTGCAGTTTATTGGTGCGGAAAATAAACAGGGAAATATAACAGCCGACGAATGTAATGATATTATGAGGCAATTGAGCCTAAAGAGTTTTGAAAGTCCCTATAAAGTGCTTGTATTGTGGATGCCAGAATATTTAGGAAAAGAAGGTAATAAATTATTAAAATTAATTGAAGAACCTCCTGCTAATACTCTTTTTATATTGGTGGCAGAAGATGAAGAAAATATTCTTCCTACAATTTTAAGTAGGTGTCAATTGGTAAAAATTCCAAGGCTTGAAGTCACAGATATCGAAGATGCGCTGATTACAAGAGCAAACGTCTCACCCGATATTGCAGCACAAGTGGCAGCTATTTCTGATGGAAACTATAGGGAGGCTTTGCAATTACTACAACATAATGATGAAGATTGGCAGAGTTTATTGAAAGAATGGTTAAATAGTACTTTGCGTGGAGGACCCATTAAGCAAGTTAAGTTTGCCGAAGATATAAGTAAACAAGGAAGAGAAAAGCAAAAGCAGTTTCTTAGATACTTTAATCACTTAATTGGCCAAAGTATTAGAATTAAGGTTTTAGGACCTAATGCATTTGCAATTGCAGAGGCAGAAAGAGACTTTGCGCAAAGATTGAATAAAATTGCATCTGTAAGTCAGCAACAGGCAATTATAGAAGAATTAGATAAAGCCTCCTATTATATCGAACGTAATGCAAACGGTAAGATGTTGTTTTTAGCATTAACAATCAAGTTTTATCACATATTACAAAACAAGGTTGTTCCTACAATGAACTAAGTAAACTTCTACTTTTATTTTTTTTATAGCTCCTACCACAAAGACACTTAGAGTTGAAACGTATCAGAATTTCATTTTATTCTTTGTTTTCTTTTGAATTTATTGATACTAAATAATCACTTATTATCTACAACTTATTCCATCCAAAAGCCCGTTTGATTCAAGATGTCAGATATTTCATCGGGATATATTGTTCCAATTAAAAGTTTATCGCCTTCTTTAGTTTCTAGTTGTATCCCCTTGTTTCCCGAAATATTTAATGCCTTATTATTGCCCAATCCTTTCATTCCCCAACCTCCATATTCTCCCACAGGATTATATTGTCTAATATAACATTTTGTCAATTCATTCCAATTATAGAATTTTCTTTTAGATTGAAATGGATAAAAGCGTACATAAATTCCTTCTTCTGTTATAATAGTTTCTAACTTCATTATTCTGAATAGTACCATTGGAATAATTGGGATAATTACAGAAACGATTGTGATAACAATTAAACCTTCAGTGGATATTGATTTACTACCAAAAGGTTGATTGAAAATAAGTTGCTTTGTTAATCCAATAATTGCAGGAACAGAAACGGTAAGGAAAATTGCAAAGAGCAATATCCATAAAAGTATTTGTTTGAAACGTTGTGTTTCGGAGAATAAAATTTTATTCGGCATAAACGGGAAATGTTTAAAAGTTTTGAATACAAGCTAGTATGAGATTGCGTCTTTGAAATATGTAATTTAGACTCTACTTTTTAAGATATAAAACAGGTACTTTATGTAAAACCTACAACTTAATAATTATACCTTACAATCTCCTATTCGTTTGTATTAAAAAAAGCCTGTAATTCTATTGCTTCTTCTGCTTTCATTTTACCTGCAATCACCAATCTTAATTGTCTTCTTCTTAAGGCTCCATCAAATAATTTCTTTTCTTCGTCCGTTTCAGGAATTAATGTAGGTGCTGCGATAGGCTTATGATTATTGTTGGAATCAAGGGCAACAAAGGTAAAATAAGCTTCATTGCTAGCATAAACATATTGGTGTAACGGATCTTCTCCCCAAGCACGAACATGTATTTCCATAGAAGAATTAAAACTTCGAGAAACCTTTGCTTCAATATGTACAATATTTCCCAATTTGATAGGCGTCTTAAAACTAAGGCTATCAACAGAAGCTGTCATACAAGGCAGATTGCAATGTTTGGCAGCGCTCATAGCCGCAGCAATATCCATCCAATACATCAATCTTCCCCCAATTAGATTTCCAAAATGATTGGTATCATTCGGCATCACCATTTCGTTCATGACAATAAAACTCTCACTTGCTTTCTTTTCTTTCATAATGTTATACTTGTAAAATAATTGGTTAGAGCATCTTTTGAATTCAAATCTAATAAATTACTAGGAAGTAGAAGATATAAATTGAATCGAACACTTAGTGCATAATCAATACCTTTTTTCTATCAATATAATTGTTATGCCTTATTTCTAAGATATAAACACCTGATGCATAAAGAGTGGTATCATAGTGTTCGGAAAAATTTCCTTTAAAATTGTTATAGTTCTTTATAAACAATCTTTTACCTGCAATATTTTCGAGCGAGACAATGAAATTATTAGTCATGTTTGATATAAAACTTAGACCAATACTTTTATTAGTAAAACCTGTTGAAATGATGGGCACTATTTTGTCGATATAAATAGGATTTGATTGTTTTGAACAACCAAAACTATCGGTTACCACATCAAAATAAAAACCTTCTGTACTATTAGGCAAATAAGAAGCTGTTGTGGCGCCTATAATCTCAGTTCCATTGAAATACCATTGATTACCTGCGGAAATATTACTTATGAGACTATCGTTTGTTATAGTTATAAGCGGTGATGGAGAGGTAACTACTTTTATTGGTAATCGATCTCCAATACAAT
The DNA here is from genome assembly GCA_947379895.1 of Chitinophagaceae bacterium. Lineage (GTDB taxonomy): Bacteria > Bacteroidota > Bacteroidia > Chitinophagales > Chitinophagaceae > Parasediminibacterium. The sequence continues at coordinate 9,508 of CANCPA010000110.1, forward strand.
CTTCCGTTTTGAGTTTCATATTATAGAGGTAGTAATAATAGGGTTTATAATAGTTTGTATCGGAAGAATTAGATAAGGAGGCGCTATTGCCCGTAATTTTAAACTGACTGTTTCCAAAAGGATACTGTCCTAAATCAAGTCCATTTGTCCGATAAATAGTAGCATTACTAGTAGACACGATGATAGAATGATTCCCTGCCGGCAATAATAAATTGATATAAAAAACAGCACCTGTATCCGTGAGGTCATTGCCCGCATATGTACCGTTGACAGGAGTAGGCTTTGTGCAATAAACATCTATGCTTTTTGAATTCAATACCTTATAACTATAAGTTGTTGAACCTGCAGTAGCGTATATATCTGCCACCATTACATTTAATGTTCCAGGATATCCGGTATAAATTCTTGCATTTTCAAGAATCATAGGTACAGTAGATGAATAGTTTAAAAAGTTATTTCCTGCCGATTGATAGCCACCGGTATATGTTCCCTTATTTGCCAATCCAACATTTGACCTTGTGCCTGTACCTAAATAGATAAGACTATCTGCCGAAAAATAGCTAATTACTTTTTCCGAACCTACCGCAGCAGGACTAGTAGCAACAATAGAATTATACCAAGCATATTGTGTTCCAACCAAAGGATTAATCACTTTCAGATTAATTTGCTGATTACAATTATTTGCAGTCGCTATTACACTCGGTGCAGTAGTGATGGTTTTGGTTATTGTATTATTGTTAGGATTATCATCTTTCGGAATACTTACTGTAGTAGTAATTAAATAATTGGTGGAGGGAAGTGTAAAGAAAGGTGTTTGAAACGTGTAAGAAGCAGATGCCCCACTAATAATAGGAGATGGATAATTGCCTTTCAAGGTAGCAACAACTGTATTTCCTTGTTTTATTGTGGCAGTTACAATAATATTATCTTGTGTATTAACCCCAATATTAGTTAAAGATACGGCAATCAGCTGCGAACTACTTGCATAATCGCCATCCTTAGGAGTCACAAAAGAAGTAATCGCTATGTCGTTATCTGCTTTTGCAACAATAAGTTTATAGTCTTGTGTTTCACCATATAAATAAGTGCTACACGGACTACTATTTTCTGCATTAACAGTATCCGAAACAACAATCCTTAAAATAGAATAGCTTCCAACCACTACTTTTTCAGGTATTTTAATGGCTGCAGAAAATATATTGTTTGTGATTGAAACAATTCCAGAGGCTACTAATTCGCCACTATCAGCAAAGCTTCCATTATTATTAAAATCAATGTAGGCATGTACAGATTTTGGTGCATTAATCCCATTACAGCTACTTATTTTAATGGTTAATGGGATAGTCTGATTGGGTTTGATGGTAGCAGTCAAATTGGTAAAGTTGTTATAAGTATTACAACTAGATATTTGGTTATTGTTAATTTCTGCAAATGAAAGGCTATCAATCGATGGTCCAGAATTTTTCGAAAGTTCAGTAGGTAAGCAATAGGGGGTTCCCCCTACTCCACTAACAATCAATGTATAAGCCTGATTATTATTGACAAGTGTTTTTTTGTGCGAAACTTGAAGGGTATATACTTGCCCAGGAATAACACTGTCTATCTCAATTTTTTCAATGTTATCGAGGTAATTATCTCCATTTGTTGCAGCAGCATACGGAACACTCGGCGTTAATATCCAAGGAAAATAAGTGTTATTCTTGTTGCTGATTCTTAAATCTAGATCGTTAATAAGTTTGGGTGTGGTATCGAATGAAGTATTCATATTAGTAACCTTTCCAACAGGGTCAGTCCAACTTATGGTAGCAATTATTGGACTATTTCCAGTGGCAACAACTTGAATAGTATCTATTTGCCCATCCTTCAATACTTTTTCATATAAAAGATGATTGCTACTACTTGCGTTTTTACTACCCACTGCCGCAGTTATTACATCAGCGCTTTTCTTTACATCTAATAGTCCCCAACCAAACTGATAGTCAGGGCCGGGATTAATACCTGCCTCATCTGCCGTATGAATTGCTAGTCCCTTAAGCGTAGCAGCTCGCATAAAAACACCTCCACTCAAGCGAGAGTAATAGTCTTGCAACAACATCAATGCGCCTGTAGTATTTGGAGTTGACATAGACGTACCACTTAAAGTAGTATAAGCCGAATCAGATGCCGCACTACACGATAAAATATTCATTCCATCAGCCACTACATCCGGTTTAATGCGCCCATCGGCAGTAGGTCCCCAACTACTAAAAGCTGTCATGATTACATCCGATGGTTTTGAGTATCCATTTGGAACGCCATTAACAGCACCCACAGTGATACAATTTTTTGCGTTTCCATAGGTACCAATACTAGTATAACCATTGTTACTCGAAATTCCTGCAGGTCGTTTATTTTGTACTTCTATGCCATTTGCATCATAATAATAATAGTTTCCACCTACTGCAGGACCATTCATATTTCTATTATTTCCAGATGCTTTTACAATTAAATAGTAAGGGGCATTATAGGCAATATCATCCCAATTAGCCGTTTCGGCATTATAGTAACCAAAGTTAAAATCGGCAGTATCACCATTTTTTCCATAAAAAACCCAATTACTATTTGCATCATAATCCCAACCACATACTGTACCATAAGAATGATTTGATAACAACAATCCTGATGCTGCACTTGTCATTTCGGTGATATGATTGTAAAAATCGTACGCATGAATTCCTGGCAATTGATAACTCATTCCCTTAGCAAGCGAATTAATACCTGTTGCCATCATCGTTCCTGTAACATGTGTTGCATGTATTGAACCATCACTCGTTGTAGCATTTGCACCATCCATTTGTGTTACTCGACCTACAAGTTCTATATGTGATTTCCTTACTCCGCCACCATCCCAAATTGCGAGTTTATTTTTAAGAATAGCAGAAGAACCACTCAAATTCAAGCCGGATGTTCCGCCTGCCCAAAGTTGATTGGCTCCCACTGTTGCCGCAGCAACTATATTATTGAATGTTGTATAATAAATTGGCTGATTAAATGCGTTCACTCCAATCAACTTGGAAACACGATGGTCTTTATGCTGAATTTCTAATGCCCATTGTTTTTGTTTTGCTAAATCGAGTGCTTTTTGATGATTTTCTGTAAATATTTTATTCGAATATTCGGCGGATTGTCTCAAAGTATTGGTATTAGTTACAATCTGCGAAAATGAAGTATTTACAGCTAAGAGGAAAAGGGTTAATAGAAAGAAAAAGAGATTTCTCATTGAAATGTTTTTTAAGCTTGACTATTCATAAAGCATTTTGTTATTAATGCATGATAATGATTGAAAAATTAGACACCACCAATCTTTTTTCTACTCAGATCTTTTTTATAATAACTTCAATGGTTTCTACAATAAAACAAAGAGTTTTAAATAAATTGCTAATAATTAGCTACCAGTTATTTGAATAGAAACACAAGGGTTTCTTGTTTTTTACCACTGTGGTAAATCACATTGAGAAGTATCTCAATTACTAATAGCACCATATATAAATAAAAATACAATTTTACACAATAATGCTGCCTAAATACACCTAAATACAAATTGTATACTTTTTTTGGATTGAACAATATCAATTACCCTCTTTTGCCAAATAAAAGGCTTCCTATTCTAACCATCGTACTACCCTCTTCGATAGCCAATCTGTAATCTCCACTCATGCCCATGCTGATGACTGATAACTTAAAATTAATAGCTTTAAAATGAGAATACTTGTTAAATAAGGATTTTAGCTTGGCAAACTCGTATCTAACTTTATAAGTGTCGTCTGTTAAAGTCGACATGCCCATCAAGCCAATTATTCTAATGTTTTTTAGTTCATGTAACTGTTCTTCAAAAAGATACGATAGTTCCAATTCATCAAATCCAAATTTAGTTTCTTCTTCTGCTATGTGAACCTGCAATAAACAATCCATAACGCGACCATACTTTAAGGCTTGTTTATTAATTTCCTCCAATAGTTTATAACTATCCACTCCGTGAATTAAGTGTATAAATGGAATCAGTTGCTTTACTTTATTTGATTGTAAGTGCCCTATAAAATGCCAAAGAATATCATCAGGTAAATGCCCTTTTTTATCGAGTAACTCCTGAACATAGTTTTCTCCAAATTCACGCTGACCAAGTTGATATAATTCCAAAATATCTTCAACAGGTTTTGTTTTACTAACAGCCACCAACTTTGTTCCTGTAGTCTTTAGTTCATCAATTATCGACTGATATGCTTCTTTATTTACCATAATGTTTTTTTTTACTTCAAAATGGAAATAATTAACTCCGTTCTTCCCAAATTTGCGCCAAAAGTACCAATACTTCTACAGCTTTCTCCATATCCTTTACGCCAATCCATTCGTGCTTGCTATGTATTGCTTGCATTCCAGTAAAAATATTTGGACATGGCAAACCCATAAAGCTTAATCTACTACCATCTGTTCCACCTCTAATAGGTTCTTTTACAACTGTCAAACCCGCTTTTCTAACCGCTTCTTCAGCATAAGAAATAATATTGGGATGATGTTGCAAAACTTCAATCATGTTTCTATATTGTTCAATAACTTCAAAAGTCATACTTGCAGTCGGATATTTTGCTAATACATTTTCTGCAATTGACTTTAATCGGTTTTCATATTCTGTTAATTTAGCTGTTTCAAAATCTCTAACAATGAAGGAAATACTCGCTTTTTCTGCAATACCTTCTATCTGAACAGGATGTACAAATCCTTGACGCTTATCAGTTGTTTCGGGGCTCCAATCCTGCTTAGGAAGAGCATCAACAATTTCGCTGATAATTTTTATTGCATTCACCAATTTATCTTTACCACAACCAGGATGTGCTATTACGCCATTAATAGTAATCTTTACACCATCTGCACTAAAAGTTTCATCTTCCAATGTGCCTGCTTCTCCTCCGTCAAGAGTATAGGCAACAGAGGCACCCAATTTATTAAGGTTTAATTTAGCAGTTCCTGCACCAATTTCTTCATCAGGGGTAAATAATATTTTAATTGTTCCATGTTTTACTTCAGGATGTTGGACTAAAAAATTCGCCATATCCATAATTTCAGCCACTCCACTCTTGTCGTCAGCACCTAATAACGTTAATCCACTAGCCGTAATTATATCGTTACCAATATGATTTTTTAAATAAGGATATTTTTCTATTGTTAATATCTGCGAAACATCATCAGGCAAAATAATATTTTCACCATTGTAATCCTTATGCAGCAAAGGCTTTACATTTGTTCCACTGCAGTCAGGTGCTGTATCAACATGACTGCAAAAGCAAATTACAGGAACGGCTTTATTAGTATTTGAGGGAATAGTGGCATATACGTAACCAAATTCGTCTGCTTCTGCATCTTGCAAACCTATTGATTGTAATTCTTTTGCAAGAAGTATAGATAGGTTCTTTTGTTTTTCTGTAGATGGATGGTTATCACTTTCAGGATTACTCTGTGTATCAATTTGAACATACCGAATAAATCTTTCGGTAGCAGTAAACTTGTATTTCTCAAACATAATTACTATTTTGCCCACAATATTATAATATTATTACGATGAGTAACAAATTACACGTTAAACAAGGATGGCTAAGAGCCCTAGTTTTCTTTTTTGTTGGTATGGTTATAAGCGGCTTAATAGCCTCTATTATTGTATCAGTAATCATGTCCGGCATGTTTGGCAGTTCTTTAATCAAGACCAATTCTATTCCTAATACCATGATTTTGTATGTTCTTGATAAATTGGGTATTCTATTTTGTCTTTGGTATTTCCGTCATGTTATCGACGAGTTATCAGTTACTTCTCTAGGTTTTAAATGGAAAGGTTTTGCTAAAGATGCATTATTAGGCGTTATAGTGGCAGTATTAACTATTTCTTTAGGCACATTTTTACTTTATCTTGGTAATAATTTGATTATTAGAGTCGATAACTTCGATATATCAAATACTCTATATGCTATTTTATTTTTTATAATTGTTGCTTTTGTTGAAGAAGTCATCGTTAGAGGATATATTCTGAATAGTCTAATGGAAAGTATGAATAGGTGGTTAGCTTTATTTATTTCGGCACTTATTTTTACTTTATGGCATCTTGCCAATCCAGGAATTACTTTGATGGCAGAGGTGAATATTTTTATAGCCGGAATTCTTCTTGGGGTAAATTATATTTATACAAAAAATTTATGGTTTGCTATCTTCTTTCATTTCGCTTGGAATTTCTTTCAAGGAACCATTTTAGGTTATCATGTTAGTGGACTACCTATTGATACAGGATTCTTACAAACTATTACTCATGGTCCTGAAGAAATTACAGGAGGCGTATTTGGTTTTGAAGGATCTGTATTTGCTGCATTTTTACAATTGATTGCTATTGCTGCACTAGCAATTTATTATGAAAAGAAATACGGTAAGAGATTAATTAATACTGTTACCCCAAAAAAAGTTATTATCGAAGCAGAAGCAAATGAGACTGAGGTGAGTGGGTAAATTTTAAGCGAATAATGTTACTGCTCAAGAGGTTTTACCACAAAGAATGCAAAATTCTTTACAAAGAAATACAAGGATTAAAATACACTTAAGTATCTTAAATGCCATATATTTCAAAATAAATATTTGTGTACCTTGTTTTTTCTTAGCATCCTTTGTGGTAAAACCAACTGAGTAGTAACAAAAACTTTCAAGCACGAATTTTTTTCTTTTCCAACAATAATTTATACAAAAAAATACTAAGCCTTAATAGTTGCAGAAAACATATCACTCCAAGTTCCAAATTCGCCCTTAGTATTTTCCCAACGAATCCAATAATAGGCGATTAATCCACCTTCGGTTCCATCGAAATCAGTTTCAAAAGGAGAAGATGTACAGTTGCC
>CANCPA010000111.1 GCA_947379895.1 Chitinophagaceae bacterium
CGATTTGCAAGAATATAAACCACTCACTGTGATTAATACCAAAACAACATTTCTTACACTTGTTAACATTTGCATAAGTGACACTTTGAGTTCATTTTGTAAAATAAATATAACTTTACACGTTGCGAATATAGTAGAATTTATATAAAACTATAAAATCTAATCGCCTAATAAATAAATTAAAAAAACAAAACATCGTCTTTTAACGTTTTTTTTTGCTTTCTTGAAATTTAAAATCTAAGAAAACGTTTTTTTAACTGTCAAATTTTTCAAATAAAAAAATTTATTTAGTAACAGTTACAGTCTGAGTAACAACAGAAACACATCCTGTAAATAATGATATAATAATATCGGTTGCTCTAAATTGAGTTTTGACCGAGTAATTACTAGATTTTCCAGCTAACTTCTTAGCATCAACAGTATTTAATGAGGAAATACCCCATAAGGCATACCATTTATGTTTACGAACAACCACATGCTTTTTTGGAGCACCTGTACCTATATCCTGCTTAAAAGTGTAACAAGACGTGAAAATAAAGCAAATAAATAATGCAACAAAACAAATTTTCATAAAAAAGCCTTTATCTATGAATATTTTACATCAGGAATAAAAAATAATTACGAATTTCTACCTATTGTTTCATCCAAAGATTTTCTAAATGAATTTCCAATAGGTATAGTATAAGTATCAATCATTATTTCATTCTTACTGATAAAATCAATTTGTGGCATAGATACAATATAGGAACGATGTACACGTAAAAAATCCTTTGTAGTAAGCAATAATTCAAATTCCTTTAAGTTTTTTAAGGTAGTTAAAGGTGTTTTTCGTCCTTTAAGAAATATTTGTGTGTAATCTTTTAATCCTGAAAAAAACAAAACATCTGCAAGATTAATTTTCATCAATTTATAGTCCGACTTGATAAAAATGTAAGATCTTCTGTCTTCTTGTTCAGATTTTATATTTTGAAAAACAAAGTCATAAATATTTTTTTTCAATGATAAAACCCTTTCTAAACTTAAAGGAGTCTGTAAATAAGCAAACACTTGTTGAGTGTTTACAATATTATCGATTTCTAATCCACTACCACTACATATTAATAAGGGTCTATTATGTTGTTTTTTAAGCCACTTTAAAATATTGTTGTTTAGAGAAGGAATTGAACAAATAATTGCAGAAGGTTCATTAGTTGGAATATTAAATAGATTGGCTTCGTCAACGATTAGGACATTGTTTGAAAAGTCTGTTGTTGACAAATAAGCCTGAAGAATAATCGCCTCAGAAAGCTGATGATGCACTATATAAAAATGAATCATAATTTTTTCATTTTATTATTTTTCGGAAGCTGAACTTACAATTTAAGATGCTTTTAGCATGGCAACATACTGAGTTTCTTTCAATTATCCTCAAATTATTGCTTTACTTTTCTTAAATAAAGTAATTATATAAAAAAAGAGGCTACCTGAATAGCCTCTTTCTATATCAATTTAACATTTATCTTATGATCCCTAAACTATCTATTTCTTTTAATGAAATATTAGGTAATGACTCTTTTTTTTTCATCTTACCAATTGCAAAGTTAGCAGTCAGAAGAGCCTGTCGTTCCGAAACAAATGGTTTATTTCCTTCGATGGCAGGAATCCTATTCATAGTAATATAAAGCTTACCACCAACAAAAATTTCTGCACCCCAACCATTACCAAGATATACTGCTTTTGCTTTTATTTCGGGTACTTTCTTTACCGTTTTAAATTGTGCTACAGTAAAAATGATAACGGAAATGCCAAATAAAATGTATACCCAGTTTTTTTTAATCATTCGTATTCAAAGCAACATTTGGTTGCCACTCTTCAAGGTCATCAAAATATTGAGAACTAGATTTTCCCATTGAAATAAATCCACGACCAACAATTACAAATCCAACAGCACCTTCACGGGCAGAACGTTCAAAGGAAGATTTACGTGACCAAGTATCTGCAGCGAAATTATAATCCCATGTTGAAGCATTATATCCACCATTAACACCCAATGTGATATAAGCATCTGATCCCATTACTAATGCAACAGCACTATTACGTACTATATCAGAATAATCATCATCATAGCTTTGCGAACTAACATTTGATATAGGGCTTAAACCTGTCCACGTATCAGTTTTAGGATTGTATGACCAAAAATCAGTAACGTTACTACCGCCGCTTCCCAAACCTGATACAATATATCCTTGAGTTAAGGCAGCAGAAGTTGATGTGGCAGGAGTAGTGTAAACAAATGCTACTGCATTAATACGCTTACTAGCTACTTGCGAAATTACTTTTCCATTGGTAGGATATGTTTGATTCGGATTTCCTATACTTTGTTTTTGAAGCCACAAGTCCTTGCTTGGATCATATTGCCATAAATCTTTCAAGTAAGAACCATCATAACCACAAGTTACATAACCATAATTACCAATTGCAAATGCTGAAGCACCCCAACGTCCTACAGTAAGAGGAGTCTTTGCACCATTACCAAAATTTGCTTTCTGTGTCCAAGAGTTATTGTCAACATTATAAGCCCAAGTATCTAAGAACTTAACATTACCATCGGTACCTGTTGTTATGTAACCATTTCTGCCAATTGCAAATCCGGTTGCCCCATTACGTGCAGGAGCGGCAAGAGGCATTGAGGCGCATGGTTGCCAACTATGAATAGTATCAAACGACCATAAATCATTATATCTTGTATTAGTAGAACCATCATAACCAGTTCCAATATAAGCGGTATCTCCAACTACGAATGACACAGCTTGGAAACGTCCATTCGCATCACTTTCGGGACGAGTAATCCAGTTGCCACTTTGTTGGGGATTGGATGTAGTTTTGTTGCATGCAAGAATTAATAAAATAACACTTGCAGGTAAAAAAAAGAAATACTTTAGTCTATTCATTATTTAGAAATTTTGGCTGAAATTATACGGGCAAGCACTAGTGAAATAGTTAAAATGGATTTTCAAGTACTTTTTAATGACCAATAGACTCATTTTGTCTATTAACATGTATTTCTTTAGAAGGAAAATCCTTTAGTTTTCACAATTGAATTTATGTAGAGCATATATTATTATTAACCGATAAATTCGCAACAATAGTCGATATAATTTACCCATTCATCAATAGTAACAAATTTGTAACAGGCATCCACAATATTATTGCTACTCTTGGAGAAAATTCTATTACAGTTTGGATAGAATCATTTAATATTTAGTTATGCCTTTTAAGCAATTTGCTCTTCTCGTTTTAATATTTCTTTTTAGTATCACCGCTTGTAAAAAAGTTGATATACAATTTGGAACTCCAATCTTAGATAATCAGTACACTCAAATTGTAAAAACTGACACTTTCACAGCAAGTCTTTCTACAGTATTTGTTGATTCGTTTGCTACCTCTAATTCAGGAGTCACTTTATTAGGTGGTTATACCGACTCTTCTTTTGGAAGAATTGATACGAAATGTTATTTTGACTTTGCCCCTCCTTCTACATCGTCTAATTATGACAGTACAAGATTCGATTCATTGTATCTAATCTTGAAACTCAATAGAAGTTATTATGGCGATACCACAAAACCTCTGCATTTAGATGTCAGGAGATTATCTCAGCAAATTCAATTTCCCGTTTACACATCTACTTTTTATAATGTTGATGAATTTTCGGTTTTACAACCGCCACTCGGTTCCACTGATGTTATTGTAAAACCAAAAGTATATACCGATTCAATTGTAATCCGACTTAAGGATGATTTAGGCAAAGAATTTTTATCTAAACTAAAAAATAAGACGGATCAGGATATGCAAAACAGTAGCAATTTCCTTTTTTATTTTAATGGACTTTGTATTAGTAGTAACAATCAAGCAAAAATGATATTGAATTGTACAGACAATATTGTAATGAGATTGAGCTACAATAAACCGGGCATTGATAGTGTTGAAAAATACCATGTTGATTTTAACTTGTATGAAAAACGACACCATTTTAATAACATAAAAGTTGATAGGAGCTCCTTGAAAACTGCATTAAAAAATATAGGTAATAAGAGCAAGATACCGAGTGCTTTACTTAACAATAAAGCCTATTGCCAATATACATCGGGACTGATGACAAAAATTAATTTCCCAACAATATCCGAATTATTAAAGTATCCTAATTATATCAAAATATTAAGCGCTACTTTAAAAATTGCTCCTGTAAAAGGAACTTATGATACTTATTATTATTTACCATCTACCTTAAATCTTTTTCAAACAGATATAAATAATGGTATTGGTACCGCCCTTTCGGGAATAAGTTCGAGTGGTTCATATACTACACAATCAGGAAATCTATATACCGATATGATTTATGGAGATAAAACACGTTATACATACGATGTATCGAGTTATCTTAAATATCTGATTACAAATCCATTAGCCTCAATAAAAGATTATGGATTATTAGTGGCCGCTCCCGCACCTGCTTCACAAACACAATTTGATAGGGTTGTTTTCGGTGATAAATATTATCCTGATAAGGTAAGTAATACTATTTTAGAGATTAACTATTTAACTGTTCAACCGCAATAACCATTCTGCAATTATGTATAAAAAGATAATATTAAATCTGGCATTTCTTTTTTGTTTACAAAGAATTGTTATCGCTCAAAACAACAATTCACCCTACTCCATGTATGGTATTGGGGATATTGAACAAAGCAATTTTGACCGTACTTCAGGAATGGGACATGCAGGAATGGCTTTATTTTCAAATCGCTTTTTAAATAATAGTAATGCCGCTTCTCTAGCGAATCTTGATGACTATTTTTTTAATTTTGAAATGGATGCCCGCCTAAAATTAGTTACTTATTCAGGTAATCCTATTTCGAGTGCTTCGGGACAATCGTCGGATATGCAGATTAAAAAGGTTTCTATCGCCATGAAAGTGAAACCAAAATGGGGTGTAAGTATCGGTTTATTACCCTACAGTAATAGCAACTACTCTTTTTACGATACAAAAAATTTGGTTGGTAACAACTTAAGCCTACCTGCTTACTATGAAGGATCGGGAAGTATCAATAACTTTTATATTGCAACAGGATATAAAGTTTCTAAAAACTTATCGGTTGGCTTACAAGCTTCCTATTTGTTTGGTCAATTGAATCAAACCGAAACTTTGGCAACGGGAAATGGAGTGGATAGCTCGCTTATTACTTCACGAAAAGTAATTATTAGTGCTCCCTTATTTAAACCTTCTTTTCAATACACCGCAAAAATTAATTATAAGTGGCGCCTGTTTTTGGGTGGAACTGCAACCATTAAATCTACAATTAGTCCTAACTACGACTTATCTGTTACTTACGGAAATTCAACTGTTTCGACTAATAACGATTTTAAATCGAAGGATATCATTTTACCTGCTCAATATTCAGGAAGCATTGCGGCTAGACTAAAAGATAAATACACATTCGCCGTTGATTATTCTTTCCAAAATTGGAGTGATCAAAATTATAAAGGCATCAGCTATCAATTAATCAACTCTAAAAAAATTGCACTAGGCTTTGAAGTTGCTGATAAGAAAACATTTAAAGACTTAACATTCGAAAAACAGTTTTTTCAGACAGGTGTATTTGTAAATAACTCTTACTTACAATTGAATGGTCAGCAAATAGGAAGTTATGGTGCAACACTTGGCTATGGAACTAATTTTTTGAGGAGTAACTTAAGCTTACAAGTTAGCCTTGAAGCAGGGAGAAGAGGAACTGTTACACAAGGTTTAATTGAAGAAACTTATGGTCAACTAAACTTTATTTTTAGTTATAGAGACTTTTGGTTTGTCAAAATTAAACGTTTTGATTAAAATGCTTATGAAGTGAATCCAATTGGTTTACTAAGTGCTTAAAGGATACTTTTTAAAGTAAGAGTTTGTTAAAAACTGATAGAAAATTAAAACAAGGCATTGTTAATCCCTTATTTTCGTCTGCTTTAAAAAAGTTGATTCTTTTCCGAACAAAAATGGAAAATTTAATATGATAAAAAAATATTTACTAGGCGTCATTTTTCTTTCCACTTGCATTATCAGTTTAGCACAAACTAAAAAGGTAATTGCCGATAAAATCATTGGTCAAGTTGGTGACAAAATAATACTGCGTTCGGATATTCAAAATGCGATTGCCGATTATAAGCGTCAGGGACAAGAAGCACAGTTGCCTGCAAATGCAGAATGTGCTTTTTTAGAGGGTCAGCTGATTCAGAAAGCCTTGGTTTTACAAGCAGAAAAGGATTCTCTTGTGGTGAGTGAAGATGAAATAGAATCTGGACTCGACAATCAGATACGTGGTTTTATTAATGCTTATGGCTCGAAAGAGGTATTAGAAGAAGTAGCAGGAAGAACTATTTATCAGATTAAAGAAGATTTTAGACAAGTATTTAAGGAACGTAAATTGGCCGATCAGATGCGTGGTAAAATACTTGAACCCGTAAAAATTTCGCCTGTCGAAGTAGCTGCCTATTATAATAAGATTCCTAAAGATAGTTTGCCATTTTACGAAAGTGAAATAGAACTCAGTCAAGTTCAATCTCAGCCTAAGGCGAGTAAGGAAATTGAAGAGTTTTGCGTAAAACAATTATATGAATATAAAAGGCAAGCTGAAAGTGGTACAAAGAAGTTTGAACAGCTATGTAAATTATATTCCGAAGATCCAGGAAGTAAAGACAACGGCGGACAATACAATATAAATAGGACTAGTAAAGAGTTTGATCCAACATTTATGTCGGCAGCTTTCCGATTGAAAGAAGGACAAATTTCGAATATTGTTCGTACTAAGTTTGGCTTTCACTTGATACAAATGGTAAGTCGTGCAGGTGATGATGCAATTGTAAGACATCTATTAAAAATACCTCCTGTTACTGAAGATGAAATTAAGATTTCGGTAGCCAAATTAGATTCTGCTAAGTTAATGATTGATAAGGGCTTCATCAGTTTTGGAGAAGCAGTAGATAAATTTTCGGATGATGAGAACAGTAAGTTTAGTGGTGGAAGGATTACATCGAGGGATGGCTCGTCATTTTTAAATATTGATCAATTAGATAAGGATCTTGTCATTGGTATCAAGGGTTTAAAACCCGGCGCTGTATCAAAACCATTGGTTTATACTGATGAAAGAGGAAGGAAAATGGTTCGTCTTGTCTATTTAAAGAATAGGACGCAACCTCACAGAGAGAATTTGAAGGAAGATTACAATAGAATTGCAGCAAGGGCACTAGATACAAAGAAACAAACTGCCTTAACTAAATGGTTTAAGGAACACCTACCTAACTATTATATTACGATTGATAACGATTTTAAAAACTGCAGTAGCCTTGCCGATTGGTGGAAATATGCAAAGTAGCTGCACGTTGTAACTTGCAGGCTATTTGATGCAGGTTGCAGGTTATTTGATGCAAGTTTAAGGTTGTGTTTTACAGGTTGCAGGATACTTATTGCAGGTCGCTAAATAAATAAATTTTACGGTTAAGAAACATTAATGACTGTCGTTGTGTGACAGTCATTTTAATTTGCGATGTTAACCGCAATTTCTAACATTTTGATTTCATGAATGTAGAAAGTCTTAGACTTAAAGTAACTAACTCACCTTAAGCATAATCAAATGTTTTTTTGTCTTTTTTTGTTTCTATTGCCACAAAGAAACTAAGTCGCTAAGGCACTAATTTCTTTAAAGCACTTCATAAGTATCAATACTTCATTTTTTCTTTGTGCTACTTTGAGTATTTGTGTCTTTGTGTTGAAGAATATAAATTAGACTTAATATCCTTTGTTAATTGTTGCGTAAGGTGAGTAACTAATTACTTTTCCTTTCAAACTGATGTAACATTTTGAAAGAAGATTCTCTTTATTTAGAAGTTTGTCAAATAAATAGCAGTAATTCTTTCAATTGTGCATAACTCTTTTCAATAATATCTATAATACCAATATTAACGGCTACTTTTGCAACTTGTGAGTTTAGCGACTATGGTTCAGGTTCATCAATTAGTCACTAAAACTACTTACTTGCTTAGCAAATGCTTACCAACAGTTTTGGTTATCAGCATCTACAATTTTTACAAACCTCGTTTTCAATCCCATTTTATCGGTATTTGTCAAGCATTATTGATATTGCTATGCTTTGTATCGTTTCAAATTTTACTATAATTCTTAATGCACTCCAAATAAATCAATACCAATATTCTCATCAGCTTAAATTGAACAATAATCAGGCTATCACCTACTTAACTTTAACTCACTCCGAGAAAAAACACTATTCCATTAAAGGAATTATAGATCCCCCTTAGCTTAATTAGTCTTATTGCAATTTATATTTAGCTATATGCAAGAATATATTAGTTGACTGCAACAAAATTTAGCACTAGTATAATAAAATCTAAAGCTAGTACAACTTGCAACTACGCTAAAATGATTCGCAACAACGCTAAGATAATTTGTAATAACGCTATTACGGTACCTAGTAAGTTTTCAGTGATACAAATTAGCACAATTACAACCTGCAATAGCGTTATAATAAGTTTCAATAGCGTTAGAATAAGTTGTAGTAGCACTAAATATTGACAGAGAAAAAAGTTGCTACTAAGAAGGTTTTACCACAAGGGAAACAATGAAAAAGACTAGGGACACAAAGATTTCTAATAAAATAGATGACCTGAGCAATTTTAATGAATAACCCCTTGCGATTCTTTGTTAAAACTTAGTGTTCATTGTGATAAAACTCCTGAGTAGTAACGTATAATCAGTTTTAAAATAACAAATAAATTAAATAAAATGGCATTTTTTCCAAGCAAACAAGCAGATTTAAACAATTTCTTTCACATTGTATTAGCCTATATCTTAGTAAACTTTGCACGTCTTTTAATAAGTGTAGATACTAAGGACAAGTTGGTTGAAGCTATGACAGATTGGGATATTAAATATCCTTTAGCTGTAAATCCTAATACTAGTACACATACGGCTGTAACTGAAAAAAATATCTCAATGGCAAAGGTAATGGGACTATTAAGGGCTATATTTAAAAACTTCTCACAGAGTGTATTAACAGAAAAGGATCGGACAACGATGAATCTTCCACCCGAAATAATTGTTCGTAATAGTATCCCTGTTCCGGATACAAAACCAAAAGGGGTAGCGGATGCCTCGGAGAGATTCAAACATATTATTTACTTTGAGGATAGCGTGGCTGCAAACGCTGCAAAGCCTTATGGCGTTCATTCTTGCCAAATTTGGCAAAAGATTGGTGGTACTGCACCTGTTTCTCAAAAAGATTTGATGCAGATTGGTAACTGTACTTCTTCACCCTTCGAAACTCATTTCGAAGGAACTGAAGGAGGAATGATTGCCTATTATTGGCTTCGTTGGGAAAACACAAAGGGCGAATTTGGTCCGTGGAGTGATCTGTTTTCTGCAACTATTAAGGCATAATCATAATGATTAGTTGTTAGTTTAAATTGCACAGTTATTAATACAGTAATTGATTGATAACAAAAATTAAAAATTAAGGGGAGACATCGAATTCATCGATGTCTCCTTTTTTTATATAAAAATTTGTGGTTAATCGGTGACGTGTAAAGACAAGGATGTTGATGTAGAGACAAGGCATGCCTTGTCTCTACACCTGAAAATTAGGAATATGAAAAATGATGTCTAAATCCTAAAAACAAGACAATTAATCTTTCAAAATTTCGTATCCATTAATGATTCGTATACCAAAGTCGTTTAGTTAAGGAAGGCTTCGCTTTGAGCGAAACCTTCCTTATGCATTTTTTAGTTACTAGTTACCGTTAAATCACGGATGTCGTTATCCGTGTTTTAACGGTATTTTTAAACGCATGAAATTGAAAATAATTCATTATCAATAAGGTTTATAAGAAAAGAGGATTTAAGAGAAAATAATATTTGAATTTATAAAATCAATTCCTATTATATTAGCACTTTATTAACCTTTAAAATTAAAAATTTATGTCGGATTTAAAGTTTACAGTTGACGCAAATAAGTTAGCTGCCTATATCAAGGAAGCCTCTGCAGGTGGTGCTATTGAAGGAAAAGTTGAGTTTGAAGTAGATTTTGTTGCAAATGCAACAGCAATCGTTCCAACAATGACAGCTAAATTTATTCATCCTGTTACTGCAGGTGCAGAGGGATTAGCAGGACCCTCTACAACTATGAAAATTTGTCCAACCCCTCCTGGGAATTGCAGGTAAATGAATTGTTTTTCAAATTTAATTTTACTTGAACAAGTTCGAACTTTTTCTATCGCGAATAGATACAATTGGCATCTTCTCTGTTTTAATTTTCTTTTTAATAAAGAGACCTAAAACAGAGGGTGCCTTTTTTTGGTTTATTGGCTTTGTTTTTTCAATGTGCACTTTCAACTTTGTAGCTGAAGTTTATGAAGTTTTGAGTATTTATTTTAAATTTTTGGGTGATAATTTATTTCTTTACCATTTAGCCTGCATACTTTATGTCATCACACTTTCAAAATTTTTTCAGAAAATTTATACAAGTAAAATTAGTAAAATCATTGACATTGTCTTTATAATTCCATTTTCAATTCTTTCAATCATCAATTTCATTTATTTTAAAAGAACATTTACTATTTATTCACTTGTATCAATTTGGGTAGTTACTAAATGCATGTTTTACTATTCACACGAATTTTCCAATCCTAATAAACATAATATTCTTCATAGTAGATTATTTTGGATAGTATCAGGCTTGTTTTTATATTTTTCGGTTTCTTTCTTTGTATTTATCACCTATGATTTTTTCACTTTCAATAGTACAAATTATCCATTTCAAAATTTTCCACCAATATGGTTAATTCAAAATTGCATTTTAGCACTATCCTGTTGTTTCTTCATTAAAGCAATTAGCTGCAAGGAATAGCCTTTAATACGAAATACTATTTCCTCTCTGGAATTTCATTGTTGATTTCATAATAATATTTATTTTAATGCGATACCGTTAATACACCTAATTGCCTATCCGTGTTTTCACGGTAATTTCACTACAAGCATCCCTACAATTAATTCATTTTCAATGTAGTTACTCAAAATCGAAACGGATAACAAAATAAAGTGTGATTTTTCAAATGCAATTGCTATTACCTTAGCAATCATTCAATTAGAAGAATAAAAGATTAAACAAGCGATTTGGGTTTAGACCATAAAAGTTGCATTAATATATTTTGGTAAATTAAATACCTGTCTTATTTTAAACATAGATGACATAATAAATAATTTGGACATTGCTAGTCCTCTATTGGTCTTACTCTTTTTATTATTTAATAAAAAGGAAATCAAGGGTGGCTTCAAATGGTTTGTATATTATTTACTATCTATTTTCTTGTTTTCGGCAATCACTCAAATTTTCGATATTCTTAACAAACACAAGACTAGTAACCTCCTTTTTTATCATTTCAATTGTATTTTCTTCGTTTTCCTACTCTCAAAATATTTTGATTTTTGTATAAAATCAAAAGCATCAAGAATTTTAGATGTCGTCTTTTTGGTGCCATTTATTATTCTCTCCCTCTTGAACTTTATCTACCTAAAAAGAACATTTACCATTTATGGATTAACTTCAATTTGGGTAAGTATTAAATGTTTATCATTTTACGAAAAAAAATTATCTTCACCCACAAGGGAAAACATCTTGGAAAGTAGAAACTTCTGGATTTTTTCAGGGTTATTTCTTTACTTTTCTGTAACCTTTATTATTTTTATCACGTACGATTTCTTGACAATTGGTTATCTAAAAGGAAATTATGATTGGATAGGAAACTTATGGAAAATTCACAATGGCATTCTTTTCTTATCTTGCTTGTTTTATATTAAGGCGATCAAATGCAAGGAATAAGTGGCGATTTTATAATAGTTTTAGGGGGAACTACTCTCCTGCTTTGCATCTTCGGATTCATCTTTTACTTCGTTATTGCCTATAATAAGCGTTACAGAAAATATGAGGCAGAAAAAGTGGAGATGAGAAAACAATTTGAATTGGAAAAACTTCAATCCCAATTAGAAATTCAAGAGCAGACCCTTAAAAATATTAGTGGAGAAATTCATGATAATATTGGGCAGATTCTTAGTTTAGTGGGTCTAGAAATAAGTACTATACCTACCGAAAACACGGAAAAAATCAATCATACATCCGAACTTTTAGATAGGGCAATTGCCGATTTAAGAAACTTGAGTAAACGACTCGATACGGATCGGATTAGCTCTATAGGAATTATTGAAGCCATTAAACACGAAGTGAAATTGCTAGAAAGAACGGGAACATTTGCCACAGAACTGACGGTAGATGCCGACTTAGAGATGCTATCGCCCGATAAAACAATTATCCTTTATCGGATTATTCAAGAGATACTGAATAACATTATAAAACACTCGAAGGCCACTAAGATTACTATTCATATTTGGGAAAATGACACAGAAGGTGTTTTAACGATTACCGATAATGGTGTTGGCTTCGATTCGGCAGAGAAGGAAGGAAAAGGACTAGGATTAAATAATATTTTGAATAGAGCGAGGTTAATTGGAGGCAGCGCAACAATTGAGAGTCATATTAATAAAGGAACAATCATTACATTCAGAATCCCTAAAAAATAAACACATGTATAAAGTAGTATTAGTAGATGATCATTCACTACTCCGTAACGGACTTGCCAACCTAATTAACAGCTTCGAAAATTTTAAAGTGATGTTCGAAGCTGATAATGGCAAAGATTTTATTAGTCAGATAGATGCAAACAATCTTCCCGACTTAGTATTATTAGATATTACGATGCCCGAAATGGACGGCTATGCTACTGCAGCATGGATAAAGGAACAGTTTCCGAAGTTAAAAATCCTTGCACTTAGCATGATGGATGACGATTACTCGATCATTAAAATGCTGAAGAGCGGCGCAAGAGGTTATATTGTAAAAAACACAAAGTCGAAGGAGTTATTGGAAGCCCTCACCGAAATTATAGAAAAGGGATTCTATTTTAATGAACAAATAAGCAATAAAATTGCTCTTTCGGTATATAGTCCGAGCGATAAATCGAGTGAGTATAATGGCTTGTCAACATTATCGACTAAAGAAACAGAGTTTTTGACACTTGCTTGTAGCGAGAAATCCTATAAAGAAATAGCAGAAACAATGTGTATCAGTCCTCGCACAGTAGATACGTATCGCGATTCGTTGTTTCAGAAGTTAAATATAAAAACTAGAGTTGGCTTAGTAATGTTTGCCATCAAAACAGGATTAGTAAAACTGTAGCGGCGAGTGTTTTAAAGTATAGGGTGAGAGATGAGTAGTGAGTTTAAAAAACTAATCACTCATCGCTCACTAATTGCTTCTTTTCATTCTTCAGATTTCAAATGTGCTGCGCTTGCTTCAAGCATTTCATAAAACTCTTCTCCATACTTACGAATCAAGGGTTCTTTTAAAAAAACATAAACAGGAACTTTTAATTTGTTACCCAAACTACAGGCGGCATCGCACAATCCGTAACGGGGTTCATAATTTACATATTCCATATCAGGGTCAATTTGACTCTCTGAAATTCGTATGGGAAACAAATGACAACTAACAGGCTTCTTCCAAGCAATTTTGCCATCGTTATAAGCCTGTTCAAAGCTGCATTGAATGGTACCACTCTTATCTTTATATCCATAAGCACACAAGGCACCGTTGATAGTAGGTGTTACCCAACCAAATTCATCATCATACAAATATTTACCTTGAGTTTTAATTGCCTCTAACCCTTCTTTGGTTAGGTAAGGAGTTACAATGGCAAGATATTGATCAATTTCCTCTTTTTCCCAATCTTCTAGAGGAGCCCCTGCATCGCCATCCTCACAACATCCCCCCTTACACTTTGTAAGATCACATACAAAATGTTCTTCCAAAACTTCATCACTAATCAATTTATTGTCTATTGCAATCATACTTTATTTTTTAATTAAGAGAAATACTGGCCAATAGAACTAATCATTCATCTACTATCACATCATTTCTTTCCTTCGTACTTCGTCTATCATTATTAAACGGTTTCGTGTATTATTTTTTCCATTTAAATGTGTTGATAATATGTTTCATATCTATCAACAAAAAATCATTCACCACAGCAAGTGAGTCTTCATTAGGAGTAGCATCAAAATAAAGAGCGCCTCTTAGAAAATGTTTGACAGAATCTGTTATAAAAAATTGATTCGCGGTAGCTACATTTCCTCCTACTTTAAATAAAACACCATGAACATTATTTTTAGTGTTTATTAATGAATCATCAATAGAAAGGGCTTTACTCGTATGTTTATTTGTTAAGGTAAAGGCATCATTGATAAGTTTGTCAAGCTTATTAGGCCCAATAACTTTATAACTTACATAAATTCTACTATCAAATTGAGGGAAGTTGATATTTATCCACCACGGATTTTCGGTAGCATCCTTAAAAAAAGTAGAGTCTTTCGAAACGGTTGCATAAACAGGATATTCGAAAGTATAGGGATATCCCGGTTGATCAAATACTTGATAGCTTTTTTGGGGCAGGTCAATCTTAAAATATCCCCTAGGCTTAGGCACAAAAGGACTATTACAAGAATTACCTATTACAAGCATTCCTATCAATAGAAATAGTATAAAAAAACCAGCTTTATTTTTATAATAAGACAAGTTCAACAGTTTATTATTTTGATTTGAAAACACGAACAATCTTCCAGACTTCATCATTCTATTTTTGTTTCAGCTCTAATCTGAACTAATTAATTTGAGACTTTATACTTACCTTGATTTTCATTAATCGATTTTTCTCTACTTCCAATATCTCAAGATTAAAATCTTTTGTTGAGATAATTTGACCAACTTCAGGAATCTCACCTCGTATTTCTAATACCAACCCGGCCAAAGAATCACTTTCACCTTTTGTTTCCATAAATATATCAGGATCTAGCTCCATTGCCTTGCAAACATCATTGAGCATTGTTTTACCTTCGAAAATATAGTTGATATCATCCAACTTAATAAATTCTACTTCTTCTTCATCAAATTCGTCTTTAATATCCCCAATAATTTCTTCAAGAACATCCTCAAGAGTCACAATACCACTTGTTCCGCCAAACTCATCTACAACAACAGCAAAGTGTATTCTTTTACTTTGAAATTCTTTTAATAAGTCTTCAATCATTTTTTTTTCATGAACAAAGAAGGGTACTCTTAATAATGGATGCCAATCAAAATCAGGTCCTTCATTAATATGAGGAAGCAAATCTTTGGTATGAATCATGCCAATCACTTTATCAAGGTCTTCATTATATACCGGCAACCTACTGTAATGTAATTCTCCCGATAAATTAACAAGAGTGGTAAAATCGGTCGACTTTTCAATACCATGAACATCAATTCGGGTCTTCATGATTTGTTTTACAGTGATATTTCCAAATTTCACGATTCCCTTTAAAATATTTCTTTCCTCTACCGAAGAGTTGCTTTCAGTATCATGATCGATTGCATTATCGAGTTCCTCAAGATTATAAGTGCCCTTCTTTTTAGTAATTCTCCTTTCAATTACATCACTATATCTTACAAACCAAATGCTAGCCCTCTTTAAAACAAGGTAAATAAATTCTATAATAAGGCCAACATCATTTGCAAACCGGATATTGTTTTGAGCTGCCATCACTTTAGGCAAGACTTCGCAAAAAAGAATCAGGATAGTTGATATCGAAACAAGTTTAATGATGATCTCGAGCCATAACAAATCAATTTTTTCGAAGGAAAGGAAATTTCCCAATAATATATTTGAGAGAATAATGATGGCGATATTAATAAAACAACTCGCAATTACAATACAGCCAAGCAATACTTTAGGCTCTTCTAACAATGTAATTATTCGTCTATAACTACTTTGAGTTTTAGTTTTTAGTACACCAATATCTCTGTGTGTTAATGAAAAAAAAGCAACTTCCGCACCACTGATCACGAAAGATAAAAAAAGTAGGATAATTAAAGCAAAAATCATAGACGTGGAAATCTGTCCATTGATATTTGCAAGAGACTGAATTTGCAGTAAGTTAAAGTAATTAATTTCCGAATAGTATTCCAAAATAGGGTGTTTAAATAAAAAATACATCAAATATTTATCATTCAAATTTAATTTTTATTGAACAAATAGATGACGTGTTACCATACAAAAATATCTTATTAATGTAAAATACAAGTTAAAAAATAAATCTCAATCTTAAATCACCAAAAAGTAGATTCTACTCAATAGGTTTTGCTTACCAAAAATGACTCATTGTTCAATTCAAGAAATATTTATTGCTTAAAAATAGCCG
>CANCPA010000112.1 GCA_947379895.1 Chitinophagaceae bacterium
GGAATTGAAATTATATAATGTTCAATTAATTTGTAACTAGCCAAATAGTTTTTAGGTAGTATCCAAGTGTTATAATCAATTGAAAATAATAGAAACAGAAAAAATAATAAGAAATAATATGTCACATCGGTTAAATAATTAAAATAGTATATCAGAGGTTTTCGATATTTACATAACGTTGATCCCAAAGTAAAAAAAGTAAAATAAAACATAATCCTAAAATCGGGAAATACTTTATATAAAAAAAGTTTTCCAAGAATTGTCGTTATAATCGGGATAATAAAAAATAATAAAATACTAGGTATTAATTTTAAATTTTTCTGTCCAATTATAAATGCTGGAAGAATTAGGGAAAGTTTAATTTCTATTGGCAGAGTCCAAGAGGAAGGAACATAATTAACACAATCAGTTAAAAAAATAAAATCAAACAATTTAAACTTTCCAAGTTTTGACCACATATCAATTAGCCATGTGTCGTAATAGAATAAATATTTTGCATTGTAAAATAATTTATATAAAACATATGCTAAAGTAATTGCTAAAATACAAGGTATATAAAGGCGTACAATCCTTTTTATGAAAAAGGTTTTATATTTAGGATTTGCTATATTATCAGAATAATAGGGCAATGATAAAACAAATCCAGATAAAACAAAAAATATAATTACGGCAGGGGAAGCACTCCAAAAAAAATGAACCGGAGAGTGTGCTAAAAAAAACAAACCATCATGACTAATATTAACTTTATCATAAACCAACCAACCAAGAGATGGAATTGCAACCAAATAATGACCTAAAAATACTTGAAAAGAAGCAATACCTCTCAAGGAATCAAGTTCATTGAATCTATTAGATTGATTCATAATTTTTTTTATTTAATTTGAAAGCCCAATAAATACTTCGTTATTGTAAAGTCATAAATTTAATCTTCTTTTAAGTTTTAGGCATGGTTTTTCCATTATATAATAAGAAAAAAGACACAAGAAAAAATAAAAGTTGAAAGAACCAAATTGGAAATCGATGCATTTCAGGACGATTAGCAGTAAACAATTCTTGCCATAAATAAATACTATAAGATAGTAGCCCGATAAAATTTATTATCCGATTATTCAAAAAGCTATACCAAATATTTTTTTGGGTAATAGAAAAAATTATTAGAAAGCCTATTAGTAAATTTGTAATTAAACCGATATTCCCAAAAAATGTATAAGATAATTTTAATATAAATGCAGACTTATCCTTGCAGTATTACCTGTTTGTAGCATTCTACTATTAAGGTAGTTGTAAATACTTAATGAAAGTATAAGAAATGGAAAAACTAATAAAGAAACTTTTGTTCTTTTATGAATAAAACGTATAAAAAACCTTTATTAAGAGCATAATAACAACCGATAAAAAGAGCATCCCCTGTTGAAAAAATTGATGCTGCTAAATTTTCATTTGGAAAACCTAAGAATCTAAATAATGTAAAAACAAATATGAATGCAATCACAAGTATATTTATTTTATTAAAAAACTTTAGAAATAAATATGGATAAAATAAATAAAATAATTCTTCAACAGATAAAGTCCAAAAATGTCTAATTTCATCTATACTACTTTTAAAAAATTGTTTTGTGAAAGTAATTAAAGAAAACCAATTCCAAAAAGAAAGAGTAAAATATTTGTAGAACCCTAATACAAAGTATACAAATAGAAGGAAATAATATGCTGGGAAAATTCTGAATACTCTTCTAATATAAAAGTTTTTCAAAGATACATCCCCGGTACTATCTTTCTCATTTAAGAGTAAAGTTGTAATAAGAAAACCACTAATGACAAAAAAATATTAACCCCTAATCTTCCATTAAAAAAGAAATGAGACATTGATTTTAAAAAATTGTTACTAAAGTTAAAATAACCAAAAAAAAGAAAATGGTACGAAATAACCATCATAATACTTAATGCTCTTAAACCATTAAGACTTGGTATTAACTTTTTCATTTTCATTTATTAATTTAGTAGAAATAGGTTTAATCAGATTAGAGCTTAATATTTCATTAAACCTTTTTGTATGAGTTGATTATAAACACCAATCAATTGGTAGAATTTATTTCATCTTCTACTTCTTTATTGTAATTTATATAAATTCTTGATAATATTATGAAATATATCAAATCTATTTTATTGCATTAAATACATTTATATATATAGATATAAATTAGTAATCATCGACTGTAAACTTTATAGTATTTATTTCTTTTCATCAAATGCTTTTATGAAATCTGATATATTTTCACTAAGCATTAGATTTTTGTACTTCAATATTTTGGAAATCTCCCAACTCCACCATTGAATGTTCTCTAGCTTATTTATTATATCATCATCAAATCTCTTTCGAATTACTTTAGCCGGATTACCAGCTACAATTGTATATGCATCAACATTTTTTGTTACAACACTTTTAGTACCAATAACTGCTCCATTCCCAATCTTTACACCAGCCATAATTGTAGCTCCTTCTCCAATCCAAACATCATTTCCTATATAAACCTTACCCACTAATTGTGCATTTTTCTCTAAATCTGATGCTTCATCAAAAAAAGTTGTAAAGGGGTATGTGGTAACCCAATCAGCTCTATGATTACCACCTAAGAAAATCATAACATTATATCCAAAAGAACAGAATTTACCAATTTCCAATTGAGATGTTTTACTATTACTTACAATTAATGGACTTAATTCGGGGCTTCCATAAGTATAGTCACCAATTTTCCAATCTTTATAATAAGGATTTCTATTTAAAAAAATTGTGGGTTGAATTAGATATCTGTAATAAATACTTTTATGAACTCGATTTATAAAAGATCTAATAGTAAATCTTTTGTTAACAAAGTTAAACTGCTTAAGAAAAGTTGCCTTTAGCATAATAGTAAAATAAAAATTAAACCAATAGAAAGAAAATTAATAACTAGACTAATGTAAATTAAAATATTCAATTTTAAAATCTGAAAATTAACAATTTTGAATTACATATTCTGCTAATTTTTCTGTTGTGTTATTTTCTATCCATTTATAGGTAGCATTTAGTAAAGTTTCATACGTATCATTTGAAATATTGTTTATCTGAGCAACCAAATCATCATAATTATTATATATTATGCAGTTTTTTGAATTCAAACCTATTGGAGCAGAGATATCAAATTTATCATATAAGTTTTTAAAACATAAAACTGCTCCATTAGCAGCTAATTCATAATGTCTTAAACAATCCCATCCAGCTCTTTTTGTTGTAATTCCAAATTTTGATTCTTGTAAATCTTTATAATAGTCAGACTCTTCCCTAAAAATTATTAAATCAGATCCCAATGAAGAAAATTTACTATCTTGTATTTTAATTGCAATTTCTTCATCTACTATCTGGGTATTAAACATTTTTTTTTTATTCTCTACAGTCACGTAATTTATTTTTTCTTTAGGTATTGCAAAATGAATTGGCAATAGATTTCTTTTTATTTTGAAACTTAAAGAAGTTGTTGATTTTAAAATGTGACCTAATAAATTATAATAAGAATTTTCATCTAACTCTCTTTTAAAATATTTAAAATCATTTGAAGAAAAAAAGTAAGAAAAGAAATCATTTTTTAATCTATTATAAAATGAACCAAAAGGAAAAACAGCACTTTGATCAGCACCATCAATTATAATAATTTTATTCTTTGACACATTATTTATTAAAAACCTAATTAAACTGTATTCAATCCACCAAATATTACTTACTATAATTTTATCAAATTTATTAAGATTATCTAAACATTTATTTCTATCAACTTTAACTTCATTAGTTTCTTCTTCCAAAAGTCCGTATAACGTAAAGGCATTCCCTCTAATAGTAGTTTTTAAAGATTGTGGGAAATTTTTGTACATTATATCATAACGAGGAAAATCTACACAATTATTACCTAATAAGGTCCTTAACCCATGAAACAATGTGGCACTCAAATAATCGGCATTATTTGGATGAAGAAATAATAATTTCAAAACGGCTTGTTTTTTTATTTATAATAGGTCTTAAATATTTCTAACCTTTCATTATCTTTTTAATAGTCGTATCACTTCTTTAGCAAATAATCTAGCTCCAAACAATTCATGAGGAATACCTGGCAAAGGAAATTTATCTCCTTTAATTAACTTATTTAAAAACTCAGACCATTGGTTGACAACAACCTCTATTTCATATTTTTTTAAAATATACTCTCTTGCAGCTATTCTCATTTTTAAATTCAAAGTATCTTCCGAAAGTAACTTAACTATAGCCTCAGGTAACTCTTTATTTTGATTTCTTATTAAAATTCCTGTTTTATTATTAATTATTGTATTTAAATTCCCTCCTGCCTTTCCTGCTATTACAGGAACACCACATAATTGAATTTCAAGTGATGTTACACTGCAACTTTCTAATGAACCAACTGTACTTGGATTCATACATCCCACCTTACTATTGTAAATTACTTCAATTATTTCATTCCGATTTAAAAGCCCAAGACAAGACACATTATTTTTTTCTAATTCATCGGCATTTTTACCTATGTAGGGAGTAAACAGTTTCTCATATTCTTCATCCGCTATTCCTAATGATCCTAATTTTGCGTGGTTATTATATAATTTCCCACTACCAATAATTAATAGCCTAGCATTGGGAACTTTTTTTAATACTTCTGGCCAAGCTCTAGCAATATAATGAAATCCTTTTGATGGTGTAAGGGCTCCTAAATAGAAAACATTTAAATTATCAGGTAAAATAATTTCCTTATTTGTATATATCTCTTTTTCGATGCCATTTGGAATCACAACACCTTTATAAAAAGCTTTTTTATGCCGTATATGATTGAGTTCATATGCTTCCACAAAAATAATTTTTAATATAGCCTTACTTTTATCTAATTGGTTTAGAAAATTACTTTCAATAGGATTTTGCGCCCAAGCAACTAAATTAAAATTTATTTTCTCTGATATGGAAATTCCTTTAATAATTTCCTCTGTCTTTTTTAGATTAAAAACTAAAAGAGAATTTAATTTTTCTTTCGCTAAATATATTGCCTCTTCAAAACTTTTAACTTTAACAAAATTAACTCCTTCAAACTCATCCAAATTCTTACCAAAAAAAAATACTTCAAACTGATTTCTTTTTGATAACATTTTCACTACTCTTAATAAAGACGAGTCTGTTCCACTAATACCAAGTAAACCTGATTCATATTTATCAATTGAAAAGTTTTTTAAATGCGAAGCATCAAAATAGAAACCAACTCTGTTTTTCATGTAATAAAATTATTTTGTCTTATAAGTTGTAAATAAATATAGTGAATAACCAGACTTCACTATACTAATAAAGAAATATCTAAACCTGAATCGTATAATATTTTTTACTGCAATCTTTATATAATCAAAAACACTTAGTAAAAGGTGACTCTTGATACTCTTATCGCTATGTTTTTGAGTATAGTAAATCCAGTTTTCAAATTGAATTTTAATCCCATCTAATTTTTTTATAACTGATCCATATCTTACAGGATGAACTACAATACAATTTTTTAAAAATCTAATATTGGTATAGTTTTTAAGACGTAAGAATATATCTTGATCTTCCTGTGCAGCAATTAAAAATCTTTCATCAAACCCACCAATACTACAGAATAATTTTGAGTTTATGCATATATTAGCCGACCAAAAACAATTTCCATCAGTGTTAATTGGGCATTCGGCCATTTCTTTACGCATTAAATACCAATTATCAGGAATTATTGACCCCTCAAAAGCTAAGGAGCCATTATCTTTTTTTATTGCAGAACTATATGTCTCTACAAGAGTTTTATCTGGCAAACAATCATCGTCAATAAAAATAAGCCATTCACCACTTGCAGATTTAGCCCCATTATTTCTATTCGCGGCTGGACCTCTTTTTGAACCCTCAACCCATTTAGCCCAACTATAATTTTCTTCAATTAATGCCTTAGAAATATTATCCTTACTATCATCAGTCACAATTACTTCATAAAGTTCTTTAATTGTCTGATTTTTAGGAGACAATA
Source organism: Chitinophagaceae bacterium (assembly GCA_947379895.1). Lineage (GTDB taxonomy): Bacteria > Bacteroidota > Bacteroidia > Chitinophagales > Chitinophagaceae > Parasediminibacterium. The sequence continues at coordinate 6,072 of CANCPA010000112.1, forward strand.
ACTCTAAACATTTAGCTAATAAGTCATTTCTATTACAAGTAGGTATAATTACTGATAATTTCATTTATAGTAGTTTAGTTATCATTTCTTCATATTTAGGTGTCAACTTCTCCCAAGAATAATTAAGAAACGCAAAGTTTTTAATTTCATCCTTAGCAAATTTCTTATTATTTACTTCTATTATAAGTTTCAATAAAACATTATTTTCCTTTAAATTACCATAAACGGCATAATTCTTTAAAACATCTCGAGCCACTTCATAATCATGAACTATTGGCAATAAGCCATAACTCTGTGCTTCAACTAATACCCTTCCAAATCCTTCTGAAAGTGAAGCGAGAAAGAAATAATCAGATAATCCTAAATAAATTGAGACTTCTTTTGGTGATACCTGCTTTATTGAATAAGAATTGCTTGATAGATTTGATTTTGCAAGTTCTAATATTGGCTTAGTATTTTCGTCTATCTGTCCTAACAATAGCAAAAAAAACTCGCTATCATCTAAAAAAGAAAATTCTTTTATAACGTAATCCATTCGCTTATGATGCGAATTAATTGCACCTACTGAAATGATGATTTTTTTATTTTCTGGCAATCCATACTTTTTTTTCATTTCGTTAATTTGACTCTTCGAAAAGAAATTATTAACAACATTAATATTAAAACCATATGGCAATAAAGTCATCTTTTTTGTATTAACTCCTAGCTTCACTGCATCATTTTTATAGACAGAAACCAATTGTTGAACATGATCTTCAGTATTAAATGGGGGGCCATTTGGTGCACCATTGGAAAAGAGTAACTTATATTTAAACTTAAAAAAACGACGTAAATGCCATAAAAATGTACCAAGAATAAAATCACTATAATATATAACAGAAGGTTTATACTTTATCAATGATGGAAGCATTCCAAATAGGAATGTAAACTCCTCTATCCAATATTTTTCTTTGTTAACCAATTGGGATAGCAATTCAGCGGTAGAAGAGTTTCTTTTTATACAAGGTATTTTTATGTGCTTTTCCCGTTTCTCCCCTGCCCCTTTTAATAAAAAGAGTTCAAAGTTTTTTGATTTCTTTAGATTTTCGAAGCATTCTGTAGTAAAAGATTCATACCCACGGTTTATATGTCCAACTCCTGTGCATACTATAAATACTCTAGGTATAGGTTTCATTTCAATGCAATGTATTTTAGTACGTTCACCTATAATTAATGTTTGCTTGTTTCAACAAGAAACTTTTGAATTTTTTTGTGAACAATATCTTTAGTAAAATCTTTTAAACTTTCAAAAGCATTTTCAACTTTGTATTGATACGTTATAACATTATCTATTACATCATTAACATATTTACAAATCTCATCAATATTTTGTGTCTCTATACAAATCCCACAATCATTTTCTTTTAAGAAATTATGATTAGCTGAATACTCTGGACCACAGCTAATTATCAACCTATTTGCTTTGCTATAGTCAGTTATTTTTGTTTGTAATGATGCTTTTGAATGAGTATAATATAAAGTATCAAAAGAGGAAGTAATCAGTAATGCGTCAGCTTCAAGCAATTTTTCATTAAGATTTGTATAAGGAATATGACCACCATAAATCACATTTAATGCGGTTAATTCCTTTTTTCTAAAATCCCAAAATGATTGTGGGGTATACAAATATATAATAACATCCTTTTCCTTAGAAATTTTATATACTGCTTTTACAAATAGTAAAAAAGCATCATAGTGCATTGGCCATAATGCACCAGCATAAGCAATTTTAAATTTATTTTTTCTACTATATGTTACTTTTATTACCTCATTTGGCAAATCCACTGGATTTCGGATATATAGTACTTTCTTAGGTTTGCAGCCATACCTATCACTTAATATTTCTGAAAGTTCCTTTCCAATCATCATCCAACTGTCATTAGTACAAAGCATTTTTTTTATTAAATCTTGTAAATTCCCATTCAACCAAACCTTACTACTTTTATACATCCAATCATCCATGAAATAGGGCACAACTTTCTCTTTAAATTGGCTTTTATTAAAAAGCTTGTGGTGCATTAAAATACCAATTGAAGAACAAGAGCAAGAAATTATAATGTCTGGATTAAAATGGTTAATCTCTTTTTTTAAAGCGTTATAAGTACACAGTTGACAAATAGAAAAATTTATCCATTCAAAAAATGGGCTTAAAAATTTACCAATCCTATTTCGAGGTGTATGCAGCCAAATATTTTTATAATTAAAATAGCGTCCAGAGTATCTATCTCCAATTTTATAAAAATCTTTTTTTTCAAAAGAAGTAACACCTAGGAAATTATCAGGTTCAATATATGAAAATAAATTGAAAAGGGTTTGACAAATTCCTCCCTCGTTAATAGCCATAGGGGAATCACCAAATAATAAAACCTTCATCTTTTAGTTTAGCAATTTTAAATAGTTCTCGATTTTAAATATGAGACTTTTTATATCCATTAAATAAAAATTAACAATTCTTGTTGATACCTCTATTAATATTTTATACTAGTATATAACAAATTTTTAATAAACAGTATTCAATATTTAAATACAATAGCATAAATCTAGATTTATACCTTTCTAACTAAATTTTTTAAAAAAATCATGGATGGTGTTTCAATAAATTTATTTAGCATCCAACCTAAAAATATAATTAATGGCAATACCAAAGTAAATAAAATAAGCCAATAATTAAAATGAAAATATTTTGAATGAGTTAAAAATGGCAATAGTACGTTTAATGATATTTATTGGTGAATTAGATAAAGGCTATACGAAATTTTGCCCAAAAAAAGTGATACAGGATTTAAAATGTAAGATAATTTATTTAAGTAATACAAATAAAATATGATAAAGAAAGATGACAAAGCCAAACTATATTCAGAATTTGATAAAGCAATATGCACTTTTACTCTAGTTGTATAAATAGCTATTTGTACTATCAGACAAAATAGTAGTATAAGATACCTAATTAATGTTGCTTTATTAAATTTAACTTTATAAAAAATGATGCCTGCAAAGAATAGATGCGAATAACTTAAAAAAGGGATGTAAAAATTTAAAAGTTCATAAACTCTCGGGAAATAAAGTCTAATAATTGTTCCATATATAAGTGATGTTAAAACTATACAAAATCCAATTATTTCTATTTTCCTTAAAGTATTTGATAGTAAAAAGGTCAACATCAGCAGATAAAAAAACAATTCAATACATAAAGTCCAATATGGTCCATCAATATCATTTACTCCAAAATAATATTGAATCATAGTCAAATTTATAAAATAATCTTTTAGTGTAGGGAATGTTATCGGCATTTTTACAACATATTTCCAGGTAATTGTAAGTATTGCTGTAATAGTAACACAAACCCAATAAGTAGGAAACAGACGAGAAAATCTAGAAAAAATGAAATCTTTATAGGTCCTAGTATTCTCAAGGGTCATAAATATTACAAAACCACTTATCATAAAAAATAAGTCAACACCTGTAATACCAAACCTAAACTTTGCTAGATGGAAAAAACAAAAGAAATAGCGGCAAAACCACGGAGTGCATCAATTTCAAGAATTCTACTTTTTTCTTTTACCACTGAATATTATTATTAAAACACAAAATTATTGCTATCAATTTATTTCAATATTAATACTATTTATAAATTTTATATTGTTTAATATAAATAAGAATCTTGTTTAAGGGTTTCTAATTTTCTTCTATCTTACCATTTATTTATTCCAAGCGTAATGAATTAAAATGTCTTCAAAATGTTTTAAATATTGAGTTAATTTTACTATCTATAAAAAATTAAGTAAATTTCTTTTTTATTAAAGGCTGTAATTTTTTTTCCAAAAGAAATGATATTAAAATAACTATTCCGGTAAAAATTAGTACCCGTATAAAATAACTTAATGTAGTTCCTGTAAAAACTTTGATTTTGGATAAGGTATATAATATAGGATAATGAATTACATAAATAGCATAAGAAATACTACCGAGATTAACCATGTATTGCAGACTGAGTCTTAATGGCTTTGTCATAAAATGAAAAAACAATGACAAACTAATAAATACAGTTGGAATATAAAACATTTCTGTTTTAAAAAAGCTATGATTAAATAAAAGATTTACTAAATGAGCAATAGAATTAAGATAAACAAACCAAGTTAATATTTTAATATATCGAAAATTTATTGATGAAAAAATTATTACTGCATAAAGAGCATAGGGGAATAAACAAAAGTCCCCAATTTTTACAATTCCTGTCAATGTATAAAAACTAATTTGATTTGGAATTTTTAAATTAAAGTTAACAATACGTGCAAATAGGTTAAGTAAATCACACCCAAGTAATAATAACATAACAGAAATCAGCTTATTAACACTTGGTTTATAATTATCAATTTTGTTGAATGTACTTAGAATATATCCACTTAGCCAAAAAATAAAACCCACCAAATAATCTTGGATTATGCAGGGTATATTATCAATTTTAAAAGTTGCTAATAATAAAAATGAAAAAACAAACAAAAGTAATTGGGAATTTATTTTATATTTTAATAGTAGAATTGCAAACAAATAATATAAAATTTCATGATTTAAGGACCATAATGCATCATTTTTAGTTAAACAATTTGTAAAAAGGTTTTGAACTAAAAAAATATTGCCAATTATTGACCGTATGTCTTCTCTAAATAAGGCTATAGTAAAGAGTATGGAAAATAAATATATTGGATATAATCTTATTAGTCTTTTTTTTAAGTAGCCAATAGTATTAAAATTAGGTTTGTTTGCATAGCTTTTACCAATAACATATCCAGATAACATAAAAAAAACCAAGACCATTAAATGACCAGATGGACTCCAATGTATTATATTTTTTTTAAATTCAAATCCACCGTTTAATTTACTGCTATGAATAATTAGATGATAAATTACAACTATAGTTGCGGCAAATCCGCGCAATGCCTCTAAATTAGAATCATGCTTAGTTTGCTTTTCAAAAATTTGATTGGGCATACTCAAAATAATATTTATTTAAAACTATGTCCAAATTTCTGTTTTCAATTTTTTAAGAATCTAACAAATTGTATTATTGCCCATTACAGATGTCTATAAACAACCTTTTTCACACAACATTATAAAAAAAACATTAATATTTTTTTGTAGAGTTAAATACCCAAAAAAATTAATTATGCTTTATAAGAATTAAAACATTTTGCGAATCATTTCTATAATGAATCATCAACTCAAAGCTCTTTTTCTACTGTAGAAATCAAAAGTTACATAAATCAAGAATGAAACTATCATTGCTCCAATTATTAATAAGTAAGGATTATTAAAATGATAGTTTATGGCTAAAAAGCCAAAGGTGGTGCAATGAGTTAAATATAATGGATAAGATAGATTACCCAATAAATTGAATACCCTTTTTGTAAATGGTTTTAAAGTTGTTGCTTTAAAAGAGTAGAGTAAAATAAAATAAACTAGTGCTAAACAAATAATGTTTCCGAGAAAAAAAACAATGTCTGTGTGAACCAATTCACTTATCGAATGGTGTTTAAGTCTAAATATTATTTGTTTGCCTATATTTAAAAGTAGATAACCAGCAAATAGAAATATTATTATCCGTTTATTTTCTTGATAACTTTCTGGAAAAATTGCCAAACAAAAACCTGCTAGCCAAATAAATGCAAATAAAACAAGGTTTATTCCATACTTAGTACCAAAATAATAGGGCCAATGAAATAATGATCTCCCAGATTCATAAATAAGAAAACAGAAGAACGAAGCAAGTATGAAGAAAAACAATGTGTTTTTTTTTAGCTTAAGTAAAAATGGAGCCAAACAATACATCCAAACTTCTACATTTAATGTCCATGCAGGAGTATTAAAAAAAAAGTGGCAATCACTAATTGTTGCTACAATATTATTTAAAAAAAATAGGTTTGGTAATAAAGTAACAAAAAATTGAATATTAATATGTATGCTACAGTTGTTAGTTAATAACCCCAATAAAATACTAGCAAAGTAAACAGGATATATCCTAAATATCCTTCTTTTAAAATAATTTTCTTGATTTCTAATAATTGACCTGCCAATAGAAAATCCACTAATAACAAGGAAACCTAAGATTGCTTCAAATGAACCCAAATATGTGAATACTTTTAGAAATCCAAGATCTCTTCCCTCGGATAAATGCCCAATCATTACTACAGATGCCAATATAAACCTTAAAAATGCTAGTATTTCCCAATTTACTTTACTCATTATTTAGTCTTAAAATTGATACTTAAAATTTTAAGTTTTAGAGGTTTCATTTTCAATCACTCTTAATTTAAATATTTTTTTAAAACAGATAAATAAGCTTGTTGATAATCCTACAACATCTAGAAAAATATTATATTTGAATACATCAATAACTGTAGAAAAATTAAAAATTGATAACCCAATTACTATAGATAATAGACCAATTGGTATTCCAACCCACGGATTAATTATCCACGCTCTAGAATTTGCTAAAGAATAACTAGCTCCATAAATAACGTTTAAATAATTTGTAATAACACAAAATAATAATTCCTTTTTTAATCCACTATAACGATTACCAAGTATGAACAAGAAGATTTGAGGAACCCATAATACTATCAAAACTAGAAACAACCCAATTAATATATATAAGCCTAATATTTGAGGATACTTTTTTAATAGTATTTTAAAATTATTGGGCAATCTTGCAAATCTAGGAATTATTAATACACTTGAAACACTAGTAAAAACAGTTAACATCATTGAAATTCTACTTAATGCACCAATTTGACCAATAAAATTTGTTTTCCCTAATAACGAAAGAATAAAAACTGTCAGCTGCCCTACCACACAACCATAAATAGTTCCAGGCATTATTTTAGCAACCACACTTAAAATCTTATCTTTAACTTCTAAATCAGGGATATTCGTAGGTAAAAGAAATTTTAAAGAAATTTTCCGCAAATTAATATTCCCAAAGATTCTAGGGACACCATTTGCCATAATTGCTATAAAAGAAACTGGCATTATAAAAAGTGTACTAGAAGAAAGAATTAACCTCCCCAAACCAACGATAATTTGGTTGATTTGTAGTGATTTAATATCTTGATGAATCTTAGGAATTATTTCTAGTAAAGAATCAGAAAGTGCAGCATAATAGGAAGGTATCAATCCTGCAACAATTAAAACTATTGTAACCCAACTAGCACCATTGTGGTATAATAGATATATAAGAATAGGTATTCCAATAAAAATACTAATAAATGCAAACCTTTTTCTCAAATACAAACCTGTAGCAAGTACTTTTCCTAATCGTTCTTTGTCCTGCCATACCTTAGATGCTTCAGACATTACTCCTGAAGAAATTCCACCATCTGCCAAATTTGTCATTGTACCCAACAAAGTATTTGCAATAACGTACAAAGCATATTCTTTTACAGGCAACAAACGTATAATAATGATTCCAGTAATTAAAGCCAATGCTTGTACTATTATCTGTCCAAAAGCGACAATACTAAAACGTGTTATCCAATTTCGAATTAATAAAAACATAATTACTATTATAAACTAGTCTCAAAACTAGTACCTTAAATGAAAACTGATTAAAATGAAATTTAAAAAAGAATAAGTTTCTATCATATATTGTTTCAAATTTATTCAGAAGTATAAAGAGTATAAAAATGATTGTTAAAAACACTTTTCATATCTTTTTTATCTTATAGTCATTGATATAGTTCTATTTTTTAATTAAACGCTTTATCCAAGAACCTTTTTCTAGATCATCATAGTAACCGTATCCATAAGCATAGCCATAATACCCACCATAAATATAATTTTCTTTACCATAACCATAATAGGAGTTTGTTCCTTCATTAACTACATCATTTACAATTAATGCCATATTATTGAGTATTTTACTAGAATATAAAGTATCAACAAATTCCATTTGATTTTTTAGAGTAAATCTTTGGCGAATGATATAAAAGTTAACATCACTAAATTTAGATAAAATTCTAGCATCACTTACAATACCAATAGGAGGGGTATCAATAACTATATAATCAAATAATTGGGATAATTCTGAAAATAGGGTATTTATCTTTTTACTCAACAATATCTCCGAAGGATTTGGAGGTACAGGTCCCGATGGAAGAATCCATAAGTTTTCTGTATTCTCAATCGGTTTAATTAAATCCTCAACTCGATAAGCACCAGATAAATAAGAGGAAATCCCTACTTCATTCTTTAATCCTAAAGCCTTACTAACCCTAGGCTTCCTTAAATCAAACTCTAACAAAATAGTTTTTTTTCCTGCTACAGCTAATATTGAACCTAAATTCATGCTTATAAATGTTTTCCCCTCCCCTTTCATCGTTGAAGTAATTAAAATCACTCCCTTCGACATTTCAGTGTCAGACAGAAAGTATTGTAAGTTAGTCCTCAATAATCTAAATTGTTCCGCTATTATTCCTCTCGAGTTTGTAGCAATGATGGCATTGTTTCTTGTTTTTGAATGTGATATTTCACCAATAACAGGAATATTTGAAAACTTTATTATGTCCTCTTTCGTGTTAATTTTATCATTCAAAGCATCTTTTATAAAGATTAGTAAAACCGGCAATCCTAACCCAATAATTACCGCCATAGAAAATAATACAGCATTCGAAGCACTAATATTACCCGAGGAAACTGCAGGATCTATAGGATTACTATTGCTAATTGCACTAGCCTTCGCAATTGCAGTTTCCTCCCTTCTCTCTAATAAATATGTATAGAGTTTCCCTTTAATACCCTGTTCTCGCTCAATTTCTAAGATACTTTGTTGCTCAAATGGTATTCTTTTCAGTTCATCATTTATATGGGTTACTTTTGTGTTAAAAAATTCGTAATTCTGATTGTAGGCTTTCTTAACATTTTTTAATGCTTCTATTACCTTTATTCTGAGTCCATCTAGTTCTGATTCTAATGTACCTAAAGCCAAATTTCCCCTTGGAATTGTTTGCAATAACTCCTCTCTCTTTATAACATCTTTATTATATTCACTAATTAATCCTACTAATGTTGCATCTTCTATTCCTAAAGAAGAGGGAATCAAATTATATTTTCTCTGAGGGTTATTAACGTATTGTGTTACCATATCACAAAGCATAACTTTTACCACAATTCCTTCTAACTTTTCCTTTAAATCTGAAAGTTTTGATGCATCGTCTTTTGATTGTGATTCTAAGTCAATAATATCATGACTTTCTTTGTAATGAGATAAACTATCTTGAACCCCACCCAAATCTTTAGACAAATAAAACAATCTCTCTTCTACAAACTTAATAGAGTTATCTAAAGATTTATTTTTTTGTTCAATATTATATTTGTCATATTCCTCTGCTAAAACATTCAAAATATCCTGTGCCTTTTGAGGTATTTCAGAATTATAGGTTAACAGTACTATTGTCGCATTTAAGTTTAAAGGATTTGCACCAATTCCCCCGGCTATCATTGAAGCCATCTGATTAGTAGGTGTCCATGTTACAAAATACTTTTGTGTATTTTTTACTTCAGACATATTTTCAAAATTTGTAACAATTGAGCAACTTGGCAATATAGTTTTAACATGGTTAGATATTAGATATTTTTTACCATAAATTAAACAATATATTTTCTTATTTTCAATAGATATAATTAAGGAATAGCTTTTTGTGGAATCACTGATCTCAGTAAAAGTTACCATCGGCAAATTATTAGAAGAATTGTATAATTCTGTATTCCTAAATTTCCCTTTAAAAGTTACTACAGTATTAAGCCCTAATCTCAATACTACTCGTTTCATTAGATTAGATGATTTTAAAATTTCTACCTCATTTGCTAAATTCGTTTTTCCGGACGATAAAACTTCCGATACTATTTTTGCATCTGCACCCCCACTTTTAGCATCCTTCAATAGGACTTTAATAGAACTTGAATAAAGTGGTACTTGAAAATGAATTTTAAGATAGGTTAGAAAAATGGATAATGAAAGGAAAAATATAAATAATGGATAATATCGCAAATATCTAGAAATTATTTCCTTGACACTTTTCTGCCTAATTCGATTCTCTACAATATTTTCCTTTCCATTTAATTCACTTACGGATTTCAAATCTATACTCACTGACATTTGAACTTATAATT
>CANCPA010000113.1 GCA_947379895.1 Chitinophagaceae bacterium
CGACATATCATTTTAAAATGCTCAAAAGAAACACTTTTTATAGTTTCAAACGCAAATTATGTCGTACCTACGGCACTTCAAGCCTTCATTTTAATATTTTACTACCAATATTTAGTACCTAACGGTACTTTCAACCCTTGATTCGCATATATAGTTTATTTGTAAGCAATATCTCATGTTACGCAGCATTTAAACACTTAATAAAGATTTACCACATAAGCACAATAGGCACATAGAATTTTATTCTAGATTAGATAAGAAAACATAGAAAAAAAGTTTCACTTTTTTACACTCGAGTCTATTTGAACTTAAAGTGAAACGCTTTTTACCTTAGATATAGTTTTCTTTGTGCCTTATGTATCTATGTGGTAACCATTTTTTTATAATTTTTGAACTTGCGTAAGGTGAGTTAATAAGAATATTAATGGAAGAGATGAAGAATGATCAGTTGGTTTTGAGCAATAAAGGTTTTGTAGATTTTAAAGTTGGACAATTAAAATCTGTTGTAGGAAAATTTCTTTGGTTAACGGAAGCCTTGATTTTAACAATCGGCATAATTGAAATAGTCAATGGCGAAGGAATGGTCAACGCATATATCATTCCACTTATTTTAGGCTTAGGCTTTTTTATACTATATACTTCAAAAATGAATTATGTTCGTCTTTCTAAAGATGAAATGACTATAAAAAACAATGTATTCATCACAAAAAACGTAGTGTATAAAATTTCGGTTATTAAAGAAGTCATTATAGAAAGAATTGGCAATAGTAAACGAGCAAAGTATGGCGTAACAATCCTTACAAATGATTTAAAACGAAATTCGTATGCCTGCAGTCTTTTTAATCGTAAAACTTTCTTCGATTTAAAAACAGGATTAATAGAATTGGGTATTCAAGTAATAGATAATATGGGTTTGACTGAGGAGGAATTTAAATAACAATAAATAGACACCTCGAAAAATCCTTTCAGACTGAGGCACTCTAATTCGGACAGATTTATAAACACATCACTTAAATATCATAACTCTTTATCATGTCACTTACACTAACACTCATACAAACAGACTTGGTTTGGGAAAACATTGATGCTAACCTGGCACTTTTAGAAGAAAAGATAAATACTATTTCAACTAGAACAGAACTTATTGTGTTGCCCGAAATGTATAGTACTGGTTTTACCATGCAACCCGAAAAGTTGGCAGAAACAATGGACGGTAAAGCTGTTGTATGGATGAAAAGAATCGCAACTACCAAAAAAGTCATCATAATTGGGAGTCTCGCCATTAAAGAAGGTGAAAATTATTTCAACCGATTAATTTGGATGCTTCCAAATGGTCAATATAGTTATTATGATAAACGACATCTTTTTGCATTTTCAGGAGAGGATAATCATTACACTTCAGGGAATCAACGTTTGATAGCACAGGCGAAAGGGTGGAAAATTAACCTTCAGATATGTTACGACTTGCGCTTTCCTGTGTGGGCTAGACAGCAAACTTCGGAGGATGAAGCAGAATACGACCTGCTTATTTATGTAGCAAATTGGCCGGAAAAAAGAAGTCATGCTTGGAAATCCTTATTGATGGCAAGGGCAATTGAAAATCAGTGTAATGTTGTGGGTGTAAACAGAGTGGGTAATGATGGCAACGGAATATATCATAGTGGCGATAGTACAGTGATAAATCCATTAGGTAATGTTTTGTTTACAGAGAAAGACAAAGAAACGGTGCAAACAATTACCCTGAAAAAAGAAGATTTAAATGCTATAAGAAATCAATTTCCCTTCTTAAAAGATGCAGATAATTTTTTGATAAAAAGGAAAGGTATATGATTAACTCCTGCTTAAATACGCCGGAAATTTACTACAATGACCACAATGGTTTAGATAAATAAACAAAAGGATTTGCATAAATTTCTGTTTCTTACTTACAACATATTTCTAAGACAATCCTATTGTTCCTTATTTGTACTTGTTTACTTTGTGATAAATCCTATTATACATCTAACTTGTCTTAAATTCTTTTAATTCAATTCATTTATCTTATTTCCCTAAATTGCAGCCTATTATCCAAAGAAGACCTAGAAAATATTAACGATTGGCTTTATGAAAAAAATTTTCAAATGAAAGTAAATGGACTACGCTGGATAATTCTCAGCATGATTTTATTAGTCACTATCATCAACATCCTCGATCGAGGAACGCTAAATTATATGTGGCAGGACGAACGAGACAAGGCAACAGGCGTTGTAATACGTCATGGAATTGCCTCTGAACTTGGTATTGTAAACGATGCAATGACACCCGAAGTTCGTCAAGCTAAAGGAAAGCAAGTGCTATCGTGGGTGAATATTTATTTCATGTTAGCTTATGGACTGAGTCAAATAGTTTCTGGTAAGGTATATGATAAAATTGGGACAAGAAAAGGATTCATTTTTTCGGCCCTGATTTGGGGAGGTGCAGTTACACTCACGTCCTTTGTAACAGGGCTATATAGTTTGGTAACATTGGGAATAATCATTGGACTTGGAGAAGCTGGACCCTGGCCTGGAACTACAAAATCAAATGCAGAATGGTTCCCGATAAAGGAAAGAGCAATGGCACAAGGGCTCTTTGGCGCATCGGCTTCTGTAGGTAATATATTATTGCCCATCATCATTCCCTTTTTGTTTCTATCAGCAGGTTGGCGGATTACCTATTTTGTAATGGGATTTATCTGCGTACTTTGGGTTTTTCCTTGGAATATCATCAACAAAAAATCACCAACCTCTCATCCTTGGATTACTCCTGAAGAAAGAGATTATATCTTAAACGGTCAAATAGTAAAAACTAAACAGGTAGATGAAATTTGGAGTATGAAAAGACTACTTGGAGACAAGAGAAGTTATTCGGTAATTGCCACTCGCTTTTTTTTGGATCCAATTTGGTGGATGTTTATGACATGGCTACCAATATATTTACAAGAAGTGTATCACCTTAATTTAAAAAGTGTTTCATCGGTAGCTTGGATTCCATTTGTAGGTGCTGCAATTGGTGGTATTTCAGGCGGTTGGATTTCAGGTAAGCTGATTTCGAAAGGAATCCCTGCTATAAAGGCACGTAAAATTTCGATTTCTATTGGTGGGCTCGTCATTATTCCTGGTATGATTGGGGCAGCATTTGCACCTACGGCTCTATTTGCCTCCCTTATGTTGATGTTTATACTTTTTGGTTTTCAGTTTGCAATTACTAATATTCAAACCCTTCCTAGCGATTTTCATTCGGGTAAGAATGTAGGGTCATTAGCAGGAATTGGTGGTGCGGCTGCGGTGTTAGGTATTGTAATATCAACCTATTTAGTTCCTGCCTTAACTAAGGGTGGTAATTGGTTGCCGTTTTTTGCCATGGGATTATCTTTAGTTCCATTAGCCATTATTTCGGTGTTTGTTTTTACACCTAAACAAGAGGTAAGTTATAAGTAGTAAACTGTAGATTTAAACTAAAATTTGTGGAGATAGTCCATTGGTTTCAAAAATGCGATTCCTTTATTTTAGTTCAACTAATAAAATTATTTTTTTTCTTTAAAATAAAATAGATAAACATGCAACAGAATAAATTACCCGGTACCGATATTAATGTATCTCCTATTGTTTACGGTGCTTTTGCAATTGGTGGATGGTTTTGGGGTGGTGCTGATGAAGGCGAAGCTATTAAAGCCATAGAAGCGGCTATTGAAAACGGCGTAACAACTATTGATACTGCACCCGTTTATGGGATGGGTCATAGCGAAATTGTGGTTGGTAATACCGTGAAAGGTAAACGAAACAAAGTTCAATTACTAACTAAGTTTGGAATGAGATGGGATACTGTATCAGGAGATTTCACCTTTGATACAAATGACAATGACGGCAACCCTGTAAAAGTATATAAATTTAACGGCAAACAAAGTGTCATTGAAGAGTGTGAAAGGAGTTTACAACGTTTACAAACCGATTATATCGATTTATATCAAATGCATTGGCCCGAAAGTACAACACCTATCGAAGAGACAATGGAGGCTTTGGAAATTTTGAAACAACAGGGGAAAATAAGGGCAGCAGGTGTATGTAATACGCCCGTTGATTTATTGAAGAAAGCAAATGCCTGTACTGCAATTTCTACTAATCAAGTCGCTTATAGCATGGTAAATCGTGGCATTGAGAAAGAATTAGTACCGTTTTGTTTGGAGAATGGTATTGGAATTTTACCTCACACCTCATTACAAAAAGGCTTGTTGACAGGAAAAATTAAATTGGGTCATCAATTTGGAGAGGGAGACCACCGTCCTAATACTCCTTATTTCAAACCTCATAATCACAGCGAAGTGATGACAATGCTTCAAACCATTCAGCTAATTGCTGATGCAAGAGGTATTAGTCTTGCTCAACTAGCGATAAATTGGACAATGCAACAACCTGCTATAACATCTGTTTTAGTCGGTGCAAGAAATGCGGAACAAATGTTAGATAATGTGAAGGCGGTTTCTTTTAAATTAAGTGCTGAAGAATTGCAAATTATTCAAATAGCGTTGTCAAAAATGAATATTCAATTATAAAATTAGATTTGACGAAGAAGTAAACATTAAAAACTTCATGAGGTACTAAATCCTTATGAAGTTTTTTTTACCATATTCCAAAAACTACTTTTCTGTTACTATTGAGGAGGTTTTACCAAAAGGAAACAAAGAAAAAACAAAGTCACAAGAAATCTTTTTGAAACAATTTGAAGGAATAAATTAGAGTTGTAAATTAATACATGTAGACTACGTGGAAGTAGAACCTGACTTCTAACACTTTTATTACAAAATCCATTCTACTTCTCCAAAAGCAAAAGACTCTTGATGAATGCCTTCTACTATCAATTCACCAAATTGATTAACTCCACTAATTATACATTCATGAATCACATTTTCCTTCTTTAGCTTCACTCTTTCATTCTTTTTAAATAATCTGTTATTATAGGATTCTAATTGAAAATTCTGTTTGCCATTTAGCAATTCCTGAAAACGGAATTCAAGAAAGTTACAAAGCTCTTTTGCTAATGCAACAGGATTAAAGGTTATTCCTGTAATCTGTTTTAATGAAACAGGATTCTTTAATGTAGGGTCAAAAGAAGTTTGATTGATATTTACTCCAATTCCTACAACCGACCATTGCCACTGATGACCGCGTATAGTATTTTCTATCAATAAGCCTGCTGCCTTTCTGTCACGCCAATAAATATCGTTAGGCCATTTAATTGAGGTTTCAACTCCTGCATAAGAAGCAAAAAAATCAGCACACCCAAGTGCAATTGCAACACTAAAACTAAATTGTTGCTGCAAAGACAAAGAAGAAGTGTTAATAATAGAAGAAAGTATAATATTATTGCAGGGTTCTGTCATCCATTTTTTACCTCTCTGACCCCGACCTGCTGTTTGGGAATGTGCAAAAAAAGTGGTTCCATGAACAGCCAAATTTGCTTGTATCTTATCAATGGCATAATTATTAGTACTAGAAACTTCAATTAACTCCGTAAATGGATTGCCAATAGCAGTAATTTGTTTGTTAAGATGATTAATTGTAGTATTTGGAGACAAAGAAGTGTTATTTTTGACGCCGAAGATAAACTGAACATTATAAATTAATTGTTTTTTTTAAGAAAAAACATTTGATACATTATAAAAAAGTTCAAATAAAATTAAAGGGGATAAAATATAAGTAACATATAAACGTTTACTATCATAGAGTAAATACTTTTTTAAATTAAAATATAAATTTTTGGAACAACTTTCCGTTTTAGACACCCGCTCAAAAAGCATCACAAGACTTAATAAAAATTCAAAGATCTTTAAAACAATAGTTAAGGCTATTCATGATAAAAAGGGAGAAGAAATTATTAGTCTCGACTTAAGAAAGATTCCCGAAGCTGTTGCGGATTTTTTTATCATTTGTCAAGCTTCATCAACCACTCAGGTAAAGGCAATTGCAGATTACATAGAATTTCAGGTTAAAGAATTGTGTAATGAGAATCCATATAAACATGAAGGACAAGCTACTTCACAGTGGATTTTGATTGATTATGTTAATATTGTAATTCACGTTATGCATCCTGAAGCAAGAAAATTTTACAAATTAGAAGATATGTGGAGTGATGCAGGATCACAAACGCATACAGAATAAAAAAATTAACAAGTTAGAATTGAACATTTATCATAATTAGACATTATTTTTATTTAAATATTATTTTAAATAAAAAGAGGTTTTACAATAGAAATTACAAGAGAAATTAGAAATATCATGGCAAAAGAAGATAAACAACCATCTAAATTACCCTTTACCAATTCAGGAGAGGATAAATCCTCTCGCAAACCACCTAAATTTAATATTTATTGGATATATGGTTTAATATTCGCAGTATTAATTGGTTCCACTTTTTACAAAAATAATCCAGACATTTCGAAAATTACTGAGCAAGAGTTCATGGAAAGCATGCTTGCAAAGGGCGATGTGGAAAAAATTGAGTTAGTGCGTAACAAAGACTTAGTAAGGGTCTTCATTAAGACAGATAGCCTTAAGAAAGAGTTTTATGTAACTAAATTCAGAGAGAAATTAGATCCCTCAAAGGTAAAAGGTGCTCCACTTTTCCAGTTTAACATTGTTGATTGGAAGGTATTTTATGAAGAGCTTGGCGTTTTTTATAAAACCCATACAACCATTTCGCCTGTATCAATTGACCCGACTGATGATACCGATTTCTTTGGTCCTGCTTCTAGTTACATTGTTTCAATCGTAATTTTTGTTGGAATTTGGCTACTTCTCATGCGTAAAATGGGTGGCGGCGGTCCAGGTGGTGGCGGTCCAGGTGGAATCTTCAACATTGGAAAATCAAAAGCTACTTTATTTGATAAGGGAGCAAAGGTAAATATCAACTTCGGAGATGTAGCAGGCTTGGATGAGGCAAAAGTTGAAGTAATGGAAATCGTTGATTTCCTTAAGAACCCCAAAAAATATACTGCCTTAGGAGGTAAGATTCCGAAAGGAGCCTTGTTAATTGGCCCTCCCGGAACAGGTAAGACATTATTGGCAAAGGCAATGGCAGGTGAAGCGCAAGTTCCTTTCTTTAGTTTGAGTGGTAGTGATTTTGTTGAGATGTTTGTGGGTGTCGGTGCTAGTCGTGTTAGAGATTTATTTAAACAAGCAAGAGAGAAAGCACCTTGTATCATATTCATAGATGAAATTGATGCGATTGGTCGTGCAAGAGGTAAAAATGTAATGATGAGCAATGATGAAAGAGAGAATACGCTCAATCAATTGCTTGTTGAGATGGATGGTTTCGGAGGTGATACAGGTATTATCATCTTAGCTGCTACTAACAGACCCGATGTATTAGATAGTGCATTGTTAAGACCGGGTCGTTTTGATAGACAAATAAGCATTGACAAGCCTGATGTAAAGGGTCGTGAGGCAATATTTAAAGTACACTTAGTACCTATTAAGGTTAGCGAAACTTTGGATGTACTTAAATTAGCTGAACAAACACCTGGATTTGCGGGTGCTGATATTGCAAACGTATGTAATGAAGCTGCATTAATTGCTGCAAGAAAAGATAAGCAAGCTGTGGAAATGATAGATTTCCAAGATGCGATTGATCGTGTAATTGGAGGTTTAGAAAAGAAAAATAAGATTATTGCACCTCACGAAAAAGAAATCATCGCTTATCACGAAGCAGGTCATGCTGTTTGTGGATGGTTTTTAGAACATGCCTATCCTTTATTAAAGGTAACTATTGTTCCGAGAGGAACTGCAGCTTTGGGATATGCTCAATATACCCCTACTGAACAATATCTTTATAATGAAGACCAATTAATGGATCAGATTTGTATGACATTGGGTGGAAGAGCAAGTGAACAAATCTTCTTTGGAAAAATTTCTACTGGTGCAAGCAACGATTTGCAACAGATAACTAGAATGGCTTACGGAATGGTAACCGCTTATGGTATGAGTGACAAGATTGGTAATGTGAGTTTTTATGATGCTACTCAGGAAAATACTTTCACCAAACCATTCAGCGAAGGAACAGGAAAGATTATTGACGAAGAAGTAAAGGCAATTATTGATAGAGCTTATTTATTGACTATTGAATTATTGACACTAAGAAAAAACGAAGTGGAAATATTAGCAAAAGAACTATTGTCGAAAGAAGTTTTACACAAGAGCGATGTAGAAATATTAATAGGAAAACGTCCTTTTGAAGACAAGAAAATTTTGGAAGCGGAGCCTGAAGTAGTCATTGCTCCACCCGAAACGACTATTGTTAATACTGTATCTTCTGATACAAATGCATAAACATGAGTAATTCTAGGGAAAAGATATTGAGTAAAATTAGACAGGCACTTACTAGTAAGGTGCCTGTTCCATTTGAAGGTGTTTCAAGTTCTGAAAGTATTTTTGTTGCCCCTACCGAAGAATTAGAGGTTGAATTTGCAGAGAACTTTACTAAACTACAAGGCAGATTTTGTTTTTGCAATTCATTTGAAGAAATGGTTGCCAACCTCAATGAATTAGTTAAAGCAAGAAATTGGGAAAATTTATATTGTGTTGAAAAGTTAATTTCAGAAAAACTTCAATCAAACGGTTGTTCAAGTCTAACCACAGACGATTTAAAAAATTGTGATGCATCCATTACAACCTGCGAATCGTTAGTAGCAAGAACAGGAAGTATTCTATTAAGTTCAGCGTCGGAAAGTGGTAGAACAGTTAGTGTTTATGCACCAATTCATATTTGTATAGCTTATACAAGTCAATTAGTGTATGATATAAAGGATAGTTTGAAACAAATACCTATTAAATATGGTGATAAGCTTCCTTCGCTGATTACTTTAGCGACAGGACCAAGTAGAACGGCAGATATTGAAAAAACTTTGGTAGTTGGAGTTCATGGACCTAAAGAAGTATTCTGTTTCTTAATTGATAGCTGAGTAAGTAATGAGTTGTAGGTATTAGGTTGTAAGTTATACCTATTTTAAATAATAGATTACTTACCACGACTAAACTATCAACTAAAAAATAGCACGTTCAAATGCAAATACCTGCAGATAAAAAAATTTATTTTCTTTCTGACTTTCATCTAGGTGCTCCTAATAATGAAAAGAGCCTAGTAAGAGAAAAAGAACTCGTTCGTTTTTTAGATTCTATTAAATCTACGGCTCATTCAATCTTCATTGTGGGTGATATGTTCGATTTTTGGTATGAATATAAAACCGTAGTTCCAAAAGGATTTACCCGCATATTAGGAAAGTTAGCAGAGATAACAGACAGCGGCATCCCCATTCATTTTTTTGTTGGTAATCATGATATGTGGATGAATGGCTATTTTGAGCAGGAATTGAATATCCCTGTTTACTTTGAACCCAAAACATTTCAGTTTAATAATAAATCTTTCTTCATTGCTCATGGAGATGGCTTAGGTCCCGGCGATCATAGTTATAAATTTCTCAAAAAGATTTTCAGAAATCCTTTGTGTCATTGGCTTTTTGGACAACTGCATCCTTCTTTGGGGATGGGAATTGCCAATTATATGAGTAGAAAAAGTAAGGAAAAGACAGGAACAAGCGACAAACACTTTTTGGGAGAAGATAACGAATGGCTCATCTTATTTAGCAAGGAGGTATTAACAAAGGAACATTTTGATTTTTTTGTTTATGGACATCGTCATTTCCCTTTAGACTTTAAATTGAATGAAAGCAGCCGTTATGTAAATTTAGGCGATTGGATACGAACATTTACTTATGCTACATTTGATGGCAACGACATGCAACTTCATAAATGGCTAGATTAATTAAATATCACCTATTATTCTTATTCCTTTTCCTCATTATTGTTAAAAAGACTGAGGCAGAAGTTGCTGTATCAGACTCTTCTATTCATTTAGTCATTAAGAAGAGCATAAAAGGAGATTTCAAAGATTTTTCGATAGACAATCTCGGGAATATATACTTAATATCTACAAATAATCAGATAAAAAAAATTGATAGCAAATTAGATAGTATCGCTATTTACAGTGATAGTAAAAGATTTGGCAATTTGTTTTCTATTGACGTGAGTAATCCATTAAAAATAATGGTTTATTACCGAGACTTTGCAACGATTGTAATACTTGATAGGCAGTTGAGTATTAAAAATGTAATTGACCTTCGGCAGCATAACATTTTTCAAGTATCTGCTGTAGCACAAAGCTTTGATAATAAAATATGGCTCTTTGATGAGGAAGATAATAAAATAAAAAAAATTGATCCGTATGGAAAATTATTATTTGAGACGCCTGATTTTAGGATTCTCTTTAATGATAAACAGGCATACTCTCCAAATCAAATTATTGATATGAACGGCTTACTATATCTTTATCATCCTAAAATGGGATGGAAGCTTTTTGATTATTATGGTGGACTCAAATCTCAGTATCCATTTCTAAATTGGCAGGACGTATTCGTTGATGATGGTTTTCTAAATGGTCATGATCAAAATAGTTTCTTTTCTGAAAGACCAAAATTGCAACAGTCCTATTCTTTTCAAGTTAATATTGATTTAAAAAGTGCAAAAAAAATAGTAGTTAAACAGAATAGCTATTATTTACTCACACAAGATGGAATACAAATTTATACGTCACTTTAATCTGCAATTATGTACAACTTTTTTCACTCTGAATTTTATCACAATACGGTCATTTGCTATCTTACGGTTATATTTTGTATTGTTTTGGCCATATTGTTTAAGAGATATGTCTCAAAGTATTTTGTAAGTCTTTTATTCAAACTTATTTCAAGAACAGGAAAAAAACTTAATAAGTATGCATTTGTAGAACTTTTATTACAGCCGCTTGAAAACTTTCTTCTACTTTTCGTCAGTTTTGTTGCTTTAGACAAGATAACTTATCCGAAGGAATTAGATGTTTTAATCTATCACTTTACACTTTTTCAAGTGATAGATACGGCAACAACAAGTGCATTAATCATGACATTTACTTGGTTATGTTTACGTGCCATAGATTTTATTGCTACAATCTTAGAAGAGAATGCCGCAAAAACAAAGGATCAATCTGAAAGTCAACTTATTATTTTTTTCAAGGACTTTTTCAAAATGATTATTGGGATTATTGGATTCCTTTTAGTCTTAAGATTCGGTTTCAATAAAGACATTGGTAATCTTGTTACAGGATTAAGTATTGTAGGTGCAGCAATTGCTTTAGCTACCAAAGAAAGCCTTGAAAATTTAATTGCCTCATTTATTATTTTCTTCGATAAGCCATTTACGATTGGCGATACTGTAAAGGTTAATAATATGACAGGAATGATTGAGAAGATTGGATTAAGAAGTACTCGGATTAGGACTGAAGAGAAAACATATATTTCTGTACCTAACAAACAAATGGTTGATAGTATTGTGGACAATCTTAGTTTACGAACTTTTAGAAAAGTTACACTTCATTTTGAAATAAGTCTTTCCACAAAGGCATCACAATTACAACTGCTAATTAATGGTATAAAAGAGATTCTTAGTAATGAAATTAATATTAGTAATGTTAGTATTTATTTGAAAGAATCAGGAAAGAATGCACATATCTTAGAAGGAGAATACTTTATCGATATGAGTCAGACACTAGAAGAATTTAATCTCATAAGAGAAAATATTTATTTAGACATAATTATACTATTAGAGAAAAAAGGTATTGTTTTAGCAGCTGCAAATAGTGATGTAGTTGTTATAAATAAGTAACGGGAAGAAAATTAAATGAATAGTAAGGTAGTTAACAATCTAATTGTCTTTCTAAAGTAGTTATCTGCTAGATTAATCCTTACTCGATTCGTGTTTATTTTTATCATTTTTGATGAAAAACACAATATTTAACGCAGAACTCTCAGGATTAGTGCGTTAGCACTCAGTATTACCACGGTAATCCTCAAATAACTCATCGAATTAGCGATCAAAACCTTGAAAATAATTCGACTTACAATAATTCCAACAATAATAGATAGATAAACTATAGTAATAATCTGAGTTATATAGAGATTTGAAATATTTTACTTTCTCAATGGTTTTAATCAACACATTAGAATTATCTTTTTTAATCACGTTCTGTTGCAACTTAATTTTAACCTTAAATTAAAATTAAGTTTAGCGCAATATTTAGTAAAGTTTTGCCTTAATATCTTCAAATAATAATAAAAGGCGTCATATTAAAATATTATCATTGCAATGAGATTAGCACATTGAAATGAAATATTTCAAAGATATTGAGCTAATTACAGCAAATTATCTACATTTATTGTCAATTTAAAAGAAAATATTTAAAGTTTGAAAGATATTCAAAAAAAATAAATGTATATGGTTTTAATCTAAAACTACCCATGTAATACAATTTTTCTATATCTTTCGGTTTCAAAGCTCTTAGCTTAAAGACAAATCAGTAACAATTTTATTACTAATCAATCTTTACTTTTTATGAATAGTGCAACTTTATTGCAACAATACAAAATGCAACCGGGTATTTGGGATGAGATGAATACAGGCTCCTCAATTAGAGAACAATACACAAAATTGTTTGAGGCTTTACAACATCTTCCTGTAGAGGCGTTGCATCAAAAAGATAAATTGGCAAGTGAACTGTTCATGAATCAAGGTATCACTTTTACTGTTTATAGCGATAATGCTGGAATTGAAAGAATATTTCCTTTTGATATTATTCCTCGTATCATCACTTCTGCAGAATGGAATCATGTTGAAAAGGGAATTAAACAACGTTTAAAAGCATTAAATATGTTTTTAAAGGATGTTTACAACGAACAACAGATCATTAAAGATGGTATTGTTCCTGAAGAATTAATTACTAGTTGCGAACACTTTACCCGTGAAGTAGTTGGTATTAAAGTGATGCACGATATCTATGTTCATATCAGCGGCATAGATTTAATTCGTGGCGACGATGGAACTTTTTATATCCTTGAAGATAATCTTCGTACGCCTAGTGGTGTAAGTTATATGCTTGAAAACAGAGAGGTAACAAAACGCTTATTTCCTGATTTGTTGTATAGCAGCAAGGCAAAAATGGTTAGTAATTATCCACTACTGTTACACGAAATATTATTGCAATTAGCACCTCCACAATTAAGTAATCCGAATGTAGTGTTGTTGACACCCGGAGTATATAATTCTGCCTATTACGAACATACGTTTTTGGCAAGAAGTATGGGTATTGACTTAGTAGAAGGTAGAGATTTGGTGGTAGACAATTTTAAAGTTTATGCAAAAACAACAAACGGTTTAAAGCAGGTACATGTAATTTATAGACGTGTTGACGATGAGTTTCTCGATCCTGAAGTGTTTAGAAAAGATAGTTTATTGGGTGTTCCAGGATTAATTGGCGCTTATGCAAAGGGAAATGTTGCCATTGTAAATGCACTCGGAAATGGAGTAGCCGACGATAAGGCTGTTTACAACTATGTTCCTGCAATGATAAAATACTACTTAAATGAAGATCCAATTTTGCCAAATGTTCCTACGTATGAGTTGAGTGATCCTGAACAAAGGAAACACGTATTTGCCAATATTCATAAGATGGTGATTAAGCGTACAAACCAATCAGGGGGTTACGGTATGTTGATGGGAAATAGTGCAGGTGATAAAGAAATTGCTGACTTTATTTTGGCTGTGGAAAAAGACCCGAGAAGTTTCATTGCACAACCAATCATAAAATTATCAACCGTACCTTGTTTTATAGATGGAAAGTTTTCTCCTCGTCATGTCGATTTAAGACCTTATGCACTTTGCGGTCCCGATGGAGTTAAAATAGTTCCCGGCGGCCTTACTCGCGTTGCTTTACGTGAAGGAAGTTTAGTAGTAAATTCATCACAAGGTGGAGGAAGTAAAGATACTTGGGTTATAGAGTAGTTGTTAGTGAAGAGTTATAAAATATGAATTATGAGTTATATGCACAGTAATACTCATGACCTACTACATATAACCTATAACTTAATACTTACAACTTAGTACTTAAAAGAATAAATTAATCATATTTAAAAAGTAAAGCAATATGTTAAGTAGAATTGCAGACTCATTATTTTGGACTAATAGATATATGGAACGTGCCGACGGAATGCTTCGTTGTACAATGACAAATTATATCTTAATGTTCGACAAAGGAGTTAGTAACAACCTAAGTTGGAAGCATATCCTTGAAGTTTTTGCTGAAGTTGACGAATTAGCTATCGAGGATATTAAATACAAAACCGAGGCCGCCCTCAACATTTTATTACTCGATCAAGCAAATATAAATTCCCTTAAAAATATACTAGGAAAAGCGAGAGAAAATGCAAGAGGTATTCAGGATAATATTACAAAGGAGGTGTGGGAACAGATAAATGGTATGTACCACTCTATCAACACTCCTCAGTTAATAGATAAATTAAAAGGGTATGATGCACTCGAAACTGTCAATACTTTTTGTACAGAATCGGTACTATACAACGGTGTTACTGATACAACGATGCCTCGTGGACTGGGATGGAGTTTTATGAATTTAGGACGTTATATCGAAAGATGTTTTATCACTATCGAAGTAGCCGAAAAATTTTTTAGCTTTATTGATTATAATATAAGTGACGAAAAAGACATTTTGCAGTGGCGCCCTATGTTATTAGCCCTTTCTGGCTATGAACTACATTTAAAAACCTATAGAAGTTCTAGCCACAACGAAAATGCTTTACATCAAGTAATATTTAATAAAAACTTTACTAGAAGTGTATTGTATTCTTTAAATCGTATATCAAAGTATTTGGTAGATGTATTACAAGAAAACGATACCGAACACAAGGATGCAATCATCAAGCGATTTGGAAGGTTATTAAGTAAAGTAGAATACATGGATTTGGATACCTTAAATAAAGATAATTTAAAAGACTTTTTCGAAGAATTAAAGACTTCACTTGGTGATTTTAGTGATTTAATTGGACTAAGTTTCTTCTCCTATTCATAGGTTAGTTAACTTTCAATTAAACAAGTAAACACGTTTAAAGTAGAGATAAGGCTACTTTTATAAAATTAAGTTAGTTTTTCTAAATTTTTTTTTGCTTTTTAAAGGCGTGTACAAAAGATTTTCGCTTAAAGAGTTTCATGGAAACAAGAACCTCGGCAGTCTGTATTGCGGCGTGTCCTCTCGCAGCGAAAAACTTTTATGCACCCTGCACCATTATAATATAATTATCTATTTAATAACACATACATTTGCAACTTGTAAGTTTAGCGACTAAAGTTCAGGCATCATCAATTAGCCACTAAAACTACTTACTTACTTGCGAATGCTTACCAAATATTTTGGTTATCTGCATCAACAATTTTTTCAAACAATTTTTTCTATCCCATTTTATCACTATTTGTCAGGTATTTTTGCCTCGACTTTAAATTATATCTTCTCATTTTACAACCTAACTCTTCAAACATTTAAAATACCAAATTACCTGCACCTTTGTCAGACTGTATTGATAGATATACCGGCTTTTTCATTCATTTCTTTAACTCACTCTGAGAAAAAACACTATAGCATTAAAGGAATCATAGATCCTCCCTAGTTAGATTAGCGTTAACGCAACTCATTGTTAGCTAAACGTAAGTCTCGGATAGGTGTCACCAAGAATATGATAGTTAAGCGGAACTTGATGTTGGTATAGGATTACCCATTGTAACGTTAACGGAACTTGCGTACATGCTAACGAGACTTCTTGCAAACAGCAGTTGAGTCACTGTTACGTTAATATAAGTTATAGTAACGCTTCAACAACCTGCGCATACGTTACAGTAAGTTGGTGTAACGCTACATATTGGCAGGAAAAAAAGCAGATAAATCATTTTTAATAGAACAAAAGCACATTATCAAGTATTAAATCATAATTAAATTAAACAAAATGGCATTTTT
>CANCPA010000114.1 GCA_947379895.1 Chitinophagaceae bacterium
ACATCGAGTGATAGTGAAGTAATTCCTGCCGCCTACGATTGTTGGGGAAAGGAATGTTTGAATCATTTTGATGGCATGTTTGCCTTTGCCTTATATGATAATAATACCAAAGAATTGTGGTTGGCAAGAGACCGTTTTGGAGAGAAGCCCCTTTATTATCAGGCAATCTATCAAGAACGTGGAAAGTTTGAGCAATTTGTTTTTGCAAGTGAGATGAAGGCCTTATGGGCAATTGGGATTAGAAAGGAACTCAATGGCACAATGATGCTTAACTACTTATCGCTTGGACTAACACAAAATCCTATCAAACAAACGCAAACCTTTTATAGCAATATACTTTCCTTACCACCCGGACATTACCTAACTATTCAACCCGAAAAGGGAAGAGTGCAGATGAAAAAGTGGTATCAATTGGTGAGTGGTGAGAAGTCAGTTGTGAGTAAGGTCAGGGGAGAAAAGGAGACTATAGAAGAATTTAAAGAGTTGTTTTCTTCTTCGATAAAGAGACGTTTACGCAGCGATGTTTCTTTGGGAACTTCTCTTAGCGGTGGACTTGATAGTACAAGTATTGCAGCCACTTTATTAAGTAACAATACAACCTCTCTGAATACTTTTTCTGCTGTATTTCCTGGTTTTGCACAGGATGAGAGTGATTATATTCATGATTTTCAAGCACATTATAAGAAAAGCAGTTTTAATAGTCATTTCATAACTCCTTCGGCCGAAGATTGGATAGAGAATTGGGATTTATTGATGTACCATCAAGAAGAACCGATTCAGAGTAGTAGTGTTTTGACACAATTTATGGTGTATCGTTTGGCAAAAGAAAAAGGAGTCACGGTATTGCTAGATGGTCAGGGTGCGGATGAAATATTAGGAGGCTACAAGAAATATACGCATTGGTTTTTGCAGCAAGAGTTGCAACGTGATTATCAGAATTTTTGGAGGGAAAAGAAATTGTTTCGTCAAAATGATTTTCTTGAGAAATGGGATTTTAGAAACTTTATTGCATCTTATTTCCCTGAAAAAACAGCCTTGCAATTGCAAAAGAAGGCAATTGAACAGCAAAAGAAACTACCTTTTATCAATCAGGACTTTCTAAGTAAATATCAAAATGGAGATACCTTACAGAAACCTGTAGTGAAAACGATGGAAACATTATTGTATTACAACACTTTCACGCAAGGATTGCAGGAATTGTTGCGTTATGCGGATAGAAACTCTATGGCAAACAGCAGAGAGATTCGTTTGCCATTTCTTGACCATCAATTAGTCGAATTTATTTTTGCCCTACCTACTACTTATAAGATGAGGGACGGATTTACAAAATGGATACTGCGAAAAAGTATGGAAGACAGATTGCCCACTAGTATTGCATGGAGAAAAGGAAAGGTTGGTTACGAACCGCCACAACAAAAATGGATGCAACATCCACTTATCATTGAAAAGATACAAGAAGGCAGAAAGAAATTAGTAGATAAAAATATATTGGATGCAGGCATTTTGAAGACATCAACTGAATCTAAGTCTGCACATGCTGCCAACAATAATGATTGGCGGATAATGAGTGCCGCTGCTATTTTGTAAGAGGCTTTTTACCACAAGGAAAACAAGGTAAGGACAAAGGACACAAGAGAAATAATCACACCCAAACAGTGTTCTTGTATAGTCATTTTCTCAAAGATAAACCCAATACATACAACTTTGTGTTCCTTGTTTTCCCTTAGTTTTCTTAGTGGTAAAAGCTAAATAAAAGGAGTCTTCACTACTTTTGCTTTTACCAAATTATTTCTAATCTCTACATAAATAACACTTCCTATTGATACATTTTCTATTGCCACATAACCCAATCCTACCGCTTTATTCAATCCCGGTATTTGAGTGCCACTAGTCACTTTTCCAATTGTATTTCCTGTTTCATCTTTCAATAGGTAATCATGACGTGGAATTCCTCTATCAATCATTTCGAAACCTACTAATTTCTTAGTTGCACCGTCTTTCTTTTGTTGTTCAATAAAAGTTCTATTCGTAAAGTCCTTAGTGAATTTGGTAATCCATCCTAGGCTACCTTCAATCGGGGAAGTAGTATCGTCAATATCGTTTCCATATAAACAATAGCCCATTTCTAATCTTAAAGTATCCCTTGCACCCAACCCAATTGGCTTCACATTTAAAGCCATCAACTTATCCCAAATTATATTTGCCGCATCATTACTATCTTCAAAATAAATCTCCACACCTCCTGCACCTGTATAGCCTGTTGCACTCATCAATACATTTGGGACACCTGCAAATACTCCTTTTACAAAAGTGTAATTTTTTAATCCAGTTAAATCCAATGTTGTAAGTGGTTGTAATAATTGAATGGCATTTGGGCCTTGAATAGCTAGTAAACATGTCTTATCGCTGATGTTATGCATCTCAACATTTTTGTTGTTGAAACTGCAAATCCAATTCCAATCCTTTTCAATATTACTAGCATTGACCACTAACATGTAAACCTTGTTAGCCTCAACACAATAAACAATTAAGTCATCAACGATTCCACCATTCTTATTAGGCAAACAACTGTATTGTGCATGTCCATTTGTAAGTTTAGATGCATCATTAGTTGTAACCCGTTGAATTAAATCCAAGGCATTCTCACCTTTTAGAATAAACTCCCCCATGTGACTCACATCAAATACACCTACATCGTTGCGGACTGCTGCATGTTCGTCATTAATTCCTGAATAACTGATTGGCATATTATAGCCTGCAAAAGGCGCCATCTTTGCACCTAGTGCGATGTGTTTTTCTGTAAACGGAGTGTTCTTAATCATTAAGTGAGATTATTACTATAAAAAATATCTTTAAAAGACGCAAATGTACTACCAACCCAATTGATTTTATGTTACTACTCAGGAGGTTCTACCACAAGGGCTACGCAGAAAAAACAAGGAACACTAGGACTTCTTGTAAAATAATTGACAGGCAAATATATAAACAGTATACTTTTCCTTGTGTTTCTTGATTCAAAACCTTGAGATCCTATTGGTAAAAATACCTGAGTTGTAACGATTTTATAAATAGAATTGACTGTTTCAATCACTTCAATCATTTAAACAACCATAATCACAAATTATTATTGTAAACAGCCTTCTATAATTCTAAATCCTTCTTCTGCGGGCAAATTCTCCCATAAAATCTGATAAATTGCAGTGGCAATCGGCATTGCAGCCTGTACTGTTTCGTTTGTTATATAAATACATTTACTTGCATTATATCCTTCCGCGACCATGTTTAATTCAAGTTGTGCCGATTTTACACTATAGCCTTTCCCAATCATATTGCCAAAGGTTCTATTTCTACTGTAAAGGGAATAACAAGTTACCAATAAGTCACCAAGATATACTGAGGCAGAATAGTTGATACTTTTTTGTTCTTCTACGCTTTCCTTTTCCCAAACCATTTTCTTACAAAAGCCTCCCATTTCATAAGCGCAGTTAGCAATATAGACACTCAAAAAGTTATCGCCATATTCCAAGCCATGTGCGATACCTGCACCTAATGCATAAATATTTTTTAAAACAGCTGCATATTGAACTCCGTAGATGTCGTGATTAATATTTGTATTGATGTACTCTGTATGAAAACTCTCTGCAATTTTAGCTGCAAAAGCATCATCTAAACCAGTAAAAGTTAAATAAGACAATTTCTCTGAAGCTACTTCTTCTGCGTGACAAGGACCTAGAACAGAAAAATAATCTTCTATCGAAACATTAAATTTATCATGTAAATATTCGTTCAATAACTGATTAGTCACAGGCAGTATGCCTTTGATTGCCGAAATGATTTTTTTGCCTTTAAATATATCATCAGGTAAAGTCGATAATACATCAATAGCATAGGCCGAGGGGACAGCAATCACCAAAATATCTGATTGTTGAATTACCTCTTCTACATTGCAACTAAGTATCAATTGTTGTGTGTCAAAATAAGCGGCCCCTAAATAATGTGGGTTATGCTTTCTTTTCTTGAGCGTAGCAATCGTACTAGTATTTCTAATCCACCAATGAATTGTATTCCCATTATCTGTTAAAATCTTTGCCAAAGCAGTAGCCCAACTTCCTCCTCCAATCATTCCAAATTTCATATCAAGCCTTTTATTGTTTTAGTCGACATTATATTAAACCTCACCCATAATTTCATTTTATGAGTCCCCTACTACTCATCATCATTCAAATTTCATCTCTCATATTTACTTATCATCCTTCTTCTTATCCTCTTCAAAAAGCTTTTCTTTAGCAACCACTTTAACCTTGTCACCCGTTTTGAGAGTCTTACTAATCAATGTATATGGAGCAATTACCACTTCATCTCCTACCTTAATTCCTTCTGTAATTTCAATATTATTGATATCCTGAATTCCAGTCTTAACCTTGATTTGTTTCACTGTTCCATCCTTTTGCAAAGCAAAAACGACTTCGTCAACCACTTCATCTGTACTTACAGCTTTCGTTTTCTGATCGCTTTTATTATCCGCACTCTTACCTTCATCCTTTTTATCCTCATCTTTTTGAGGCTTATTACTCCTAGTGGTCACTGCATTTAGAGGTACAGACAATACATTCAACTTTGTTCTTGTCTGTATATCAGCACTCGCACTCATGTTCGGGCGGAAGGGAAAGCTTTTTTTCGGAACGATTAAATCTTTATAGCTATCTAGTATCAATCTTATGTGAACCTTATATTGGGTTACATCTGTAGTAGAAGAGGTTAAAGAAGAGGTAGGGTTCGCAATCTTATAAACGATACCTTTAAATTTCCTTCCCGAATAAGCATCAATCTCTACAATAGCAGAATCACCCACTTTTACCTTAGGGATATCATTTTCTCCAACATCAACTCGAACTTCAATGCTACCTAAATCAGCAATTCGCATCATTTCCGTACCTACATTGAAGCTATTTCCTGCAACACGTTCTCCCTTTTCTACAGCCAACAAACTAATGATACCATCCATTGGAGCCGTAATAATGGTACGGCTTAAATCTTTATCAGCCTTTGCCAATTGAGCCTTGTTTCCAAGAATATTTGCCTCACTACTTTTAAGCCCTTCTTTAGCAGCATTATAATTAGATTTTGCAGTTAAATAGGCTTGTTGTGCCGATTCGAATTCTGAAGCTGCGATTACTTTCTCTTTTAATAGTTTCTGTTGTCGATCATACGTGATTTTTGTTTGATCAAGAATGGCTTTTAATCCAGTTAGGCTTGCTTCTGTATTACCTTTTTGTGCCTCTGCTTGAATCAATCCTGCCGAAACTTGATCCCTTTGTGTCGCATAAATATCTGCATAGATTTTTGCTAGAATCTGTCCTTTTTTCACCGTATCTCCTTCATTTACATAAAGTCCTACAATTTCACCACTTATATCGGGGCTAATCTTCACTTCAACTTCAGGATATACTTTACCGCTCGCATTGACCGTTTCAGTTATTTTTCTATTGATAGATTTCTCAGTAGCTACAGGTTTACCTTCCTCTTTTCCAATAACGCCTGCTTTTTTAAGCCCAAATAAAATGGCAAGTATACCAATCAGACTTACACTTATCCATAAGATTTTTTTATTCATATTTTTCTTTTTAATTCTTTGCTTAAATGACTTGTTAGATTCAAATGATGGTATTTTTTATTTATACAAACAAAATAAATGGATCAACGCATGCCCAAATTTTGTCTTTTCTAAACTTAATATTTATAGCTTACAACCTAATACTTATAACCTACAACTACCTAAAGCTTCAAACCTTGTCCTTTATAAAACTCTAGTAATTTCATTTTAAAAATATAATCGTACTCATTTCCAACCAATTGAAGTTTGGCTTTAAGTAAATTATTTTGATTAGTTAACAAATCTATGGTACTTAATAATCCAAGATTATATCTCTTTGTGGCAAAATCAAATACTTTTTGATTAGTCTCCACACTTTTTTTGCTTGCATTTACTTTTTGTAATGAAGAAATTGCATTTGAATAGGCTGTATAAATATTTTGTTTCAACGTCATATCTGCTCCTTCTTTATTTAGTAGCTGTGACTTGTAATTTAGCTTTGCTTGTTCGTAAGAAGTACGATATTGTCCATTATTAAATATTGGAACTGTTAAGTTAAAGCCAACCGTTTGACCAAAATTATTATCAAGTTGACTTCCATAACCCTTCCATATATCACCCAAACTATTTTTTGATTGCTTAATAGTGATATTTGGAGAGCTTATATAATAGCTATTATTACCAATACTTACAACATCTCCATTTAGGCTATAACCATTAATAGTATAACCATCTACTTTTTTGAATGAATTATAAAAGTTGGTGGCAAGATTCACTCCGAAATTAAGCGTAGGATACATTTGTGCTTTAGAAATAGAAATATTTTTCTCAGCAGCCTTAATTCTAAAATCATTGGCTTTTTGTAAAGGTTGATTATTTAGCGCCAATTGATATACAATATCGGGTTGAAGTTCAGTTAATGGAAGAGTAGGTATATTTGATGATTCAGGTATAGCAACTTCAAATGGGGCCGCAGCATCCATATTTAAAATAGCTTTCAAGGCGAGTACAGATTGATCAAAATTTGACTGTGCCGAAATATAAGTACTACTATCATTAGCTAATTGTGCTTCAATTTCTAGTCTATTCAGTTCAGGCAAACTGCCAGCTGCTACTTGTTTCTTAGTAATATCCAATTGAGATTTTGTTTGACCAATTTGTAATTGACTAATAATTACCTGTTCCTTTGAAGCTAATACCTGCAAATAGTATGTGCAAACGCTCAATGCAGCATCATTTGCTGCCTTCTCCACATCTTGTAATGCCGCATTAGCACTAAATTGTTCATATGCAATTGAGTTCTTCAATCGATTATAATTATACACAACGATGCCTGATTGTAGTTGATAATTTTGATAGAGGGATTGTGTATTACTATAAATATTCGTGGTTCTATCTATAGAACGACCAAATTGGGTTCCAAGCCCAGATGATAAATTTGCATTTGGATATACAGCTAGCTTTGCCTGCTTTACTTGCAGGGCAACAATTCTTGCCTGAACATCCGCTTGCTTGACCGATATGTTGTTTTTCATCGCATAATCAACACATTGACGCAAATCCCACTTCTGTTGTGCGGAAGCATTCATTCCAATAAAAAAGAGAAAAGTATATAACAGCGTTCTCATAATTTCCAAAATAAACGAAAGGATTTGATGTTATCAAAAATAGATGTTGATTTTAGCAACTTATAAGCAAAAAGACCTCATTTTTTTAGAGATTTCATCTACAAATGTATCTTTTTGATTTTAACTACTTAAAATGACTACTTGATATTTAAATATTATTCCCATCTTTTTATTCGAAAAGCTAATTTTAGTAGAAAGCATTTGGGTTAAACTGCTAAAAGTTGAATTTAAGAATCGAAAAAAATAATCAGAATCAATCGCTTTATTCAAACTTAAAAGTCCTTCTATTCATTTAATCTTCAAGTGAACTAACGGCTCATATTATGGCCGATATAGGGAAGAAAACCTACTTGAGAATCAAATTATTAAATTAAACAGTCTTATTTACATATATAAATACACATTTTTAATGCGGTTTTAATAAAAATTAATACTTTCACACCCTATTTGCTATTTGAAAAATGTTTTTCTAGCATTTTGAGATAAAAATAATCTTTATGGGTAATATCATTACGGGTGTATTCATCGCCTTTCTTATTAGCTTTTATGCAATTCCTATTATCATTCAATTAGCCGAACAGGCAAAACTTTACGATGTACCTGATGCAAGAAAGGTGCATAAAAAACCGATTCCTTCTCTCGGTGGACTTGGCATTTTTATTGGATTTATGATGGGATTATTGCTAACAGAATTTATTCACGTTAATGCATTACAATATTATTATGCAGCATTTTTAGTGGTATTCTTCTATGGCATTAAAGATGATATCTTGAAGTTAAAGCCAATGAAGAAAATTTTAGGGCAGCTAATTGTTTCTTTAATCTTAATTTTTAAAGCAGAATTGGTAATTACAAATATGTACGGCTTTTTGGGAGTAACCTATATTATTCCCTCTTTTGCTTATTTATTTACCATGATGACGATCATTGTTATCATGAATGCATACAATTTGATTGATGGAATTGATGGTTTAGCTGGTTCTTTAGGCATATTGACCTCCTCTGTTTTTGGTCTGTTTTTCTATTTAAATGGAGATATGTTTTATGCATTGCTTGGTTTTGTTTTATCAGGTAGTCTTTTTTCATTCTTAATATACAATTATTCTCCTGCTAAGATATTTATGGGAGATACAGGGTCGATGTTATTAGGATTAATCAACGCAATTCTTGCTATTCACTTTATAGAAACTGCCGGAGGGTCCGCACTAATTCCTGCTTTAAAGTTAACATCTCCTGCTGCTGCATTTGGTATATTAGCTGTTCCTTTATTAGATACACTTAGAGTGTTTGGAATCCGAATTTTACATGGACATTCGCCATTTTTTCCTGACAGAAACCATTTGCACCATTTATTATTAGATAGAGGTTTTAATCATAAACAAATACTATTTACACTTGTAGGAGTTGCAATTGCTTTTATGTTTGGGACTTACTTCGCACTTCCTCTAGGCAGTACAATTGTTATTGGCTTACAAGCTGTTGTATTCTTTTTGGGTGTTTATCTACTTTCGCGTGTTCCAAAGCATAAGAAACATCTAACCGTTGTCAGAGAAGATTTTATTCTTTCTGTAGATGAAAGCAAATTGGGTTCAGCTAAGAAACACTAAAATTGTAATACGTGGTAATTTTCAAGTATTAGGTTGTAAGTTTTACTGTTGATAACACGCTATCGTAATAAATTAAAAAAGGCTTCCCTTAATCAAGAGAAGCCTTTTTTATGAATAGTATATTATTTTTCAATCGCACTTTCTTAGTACTTATAACCTTATACCTTTTACCTTTTACCTTATACCTTATACCTAATACCTACAACTTATTACTTACTGTTGCTCCTAACCAAGCCATAACTCCAATTCCTGTTTCAATAGCCCTTTCATCAATATCAAATTTTGGCGTATGTACATTATTGATTATACCCTTTGCTTCATTACGTACCCCTAAACGATAGAAACATCCGGGAATCACTTGTGTATAATAGCCAAAGTCTTCCGCACCCATTCTAATTTCTGTTTCTGATACATTTTCTCCGCCCATATAAACCTTTGCTTGTTGCCAAGCTATTTCTGTAAATTCAGGGTCATTATCTACAGTCGGATATCCAATATCTATTTTCAAATCTAGTTCTGCACCCATTGCTTCTACCAATCCAATAGATTGTTTAGTAATCAGTTCATGTGCCTTAACCCTCCACTCTTCATCCATTGCCCTAAAAGTTCCCTTTAGTTTCACCTCACTAGGTATTACATTCGTTGTATGACCACCCTCGATACTACAAATACTCAAAACACTAGGAGAAAGTGGATTATTATTACGACTGATTATTTGTTGAAGACTTACAATCAATTGAGAGGCTATAAGGATGGTATCTGCCGTTAAATGTGGTGCTGCAGCATGACCACCCTTGCTACGAATAGTCATATAAATTTCGTCGGCGCTTGCCATTACCCTTCCTTTTCTAAAACTCAACTTGCCTACATCCAATCCCGGATGTACATGTAATGCAATGATTCCTTGTGGACGTGGATTATCTAATGCACCTTCCCGAATCATATAACTTGCTCCTCCGGGATTTCGTTCTTCACCGGGTTGAAAGATCAGTTTCACAGTTCCCTCAAATTCATTCTTTAATTCATTCAATATTTTTGCAGCACCTAACAGCACAGTAGTATGAACATCATGACCGCAAGCGTGCATTACTCCTTGATTCTTTGACTTATAGGGCACTTCATTTTCTTCGTCAATAGGAAGCGCGTCCATGTCACCACGAAGTGCTATGATTCTACTATTAGGATTCCTTCCTTCAATAATAGCAACGATGCCTGTAGTCGCTTTAATTTCAAAGGGAATACCCATTGAATTTAGTTTTTCCTGTAAGAATCGAGAAGTATTATATTCTTCATAACTCAATTCAGGGTTAGCATGCAAGTGTCTTCTTACAGCAATATTTTCAGAAGAATATGCTGCAGCTAAGTCTTTTATTTTTTGTAATAACATCTAATTATTATGATTAAATGATTTAAATGTGCCGCAATCCTGAGCCATTTATATTTAAGGAGTCACTTTCATTCTGTAACCCGTAACTTACAACTAGTACTTTCACTCACTCCGGAGCAGTATACTCGACCGCATCATCAACTACATAAACTCCTTGCGGATATGATTTATTAAGCTTTAATCGAAATTTCTCTGCATCTTCCCTATTTACAAAGTTTCCAATGCGAACCTTAAAATAAGGTGAATGATATTGTAAATAAGTCTTCTCTTCAGAAAACTTGTTTAACAAGTCCGATTTAACTTGATTAGCCTGATCTCTACTAGTTGTGCTAAGTACCTGAATGCGAAAACCTTTGTACATGCCCGAACTAGTAATCATACTTGTTCGCTTATTAATTTCTGCTTGTTTATCTGTCAGTAAATCAAAGCGAGGATCTTTCCTGACGATTATTGTGTCATTTGCTTTCAAATGAACACTTATCAGAATAATTGGAAGTAATATTAGAAAGCGTTTCATGACTTATAAATTAAGTTACAAAGTAAAGAAGTTATAGGTATCAAAAGTATAATTGCGTTAAGCAAAATAATCAAAACGTACTACTTATAACCTAATACTTAATACCTAAAACTTTAAGAGAATAAGTATTCCACATCTTCCCTCGATAGGCTCTTTACAAATCCTTCGTCATCGGTAATCAAATCCCTTGCAAGGGCTCGTTTCCTATCTTGTAATTTTAAAATCTTATCCTCTACTGTATCCGTACATATCATCCGGTAAGCAAATACATTTTTAGTTTGACCAATCCGGTGAGTTCTATCAATTGCTTGTTGTTCTACAGCAGGATTCCACCATGGGTCAACGATATAAACATAATCTGCAGCCGTTAAATTTAAACCGACACCTCCCGCCTTTAAAGAAATTAAGAAGACTCTGCAATCATCATTATTTTGGAAGTTTTGTATCGCTCTTTCTCTCTCAGTTGCTACAGTACTACCATCAAAATATTCGAAAGGAACATTAAGTTCTCTTAGCTTTTCTTTAATCAAAGCTAACATTCCTAAGAATTGAGAGAATATCAACGCCTTATGATTACTGATGTTCTCAGTCAATTCCCTTCCAATTTCCTCAAGTTTCACCGATTCATTCGGATATCTTTCGGGTTCATTCATAATATAGGGGCTATCGCAAATCTGACGAAGCTTCATCAAGCCTTGTAAGATTGTTAACTGAGACCTTCCTACTCCTATTGAATCTACTGTGCCAAGAATTTTTTCCCTAAAATCGTTTCTAAAAGCATCATATATACGACGTTGTTCGGCACCCATTTCGCAGAACAATACCATCTCTTGTTTTTCGGGCAAATCTTTTGCTACTTGTTCCTTTGTTCTTCTTAAAATAAATGGGTATAATAATTTTCGAAGATGATCCTTCTGAACTTTCTCTCCAAATTTATCAATCGGAATGGCAAACTCTTGTTTAAAGAACTCCACACTACCTAACATACCCGGATTCAAGAAATTCATTTGTGCAAAGATGTCAAAGGTATTATTCTGTAGCGGTGTACCACTCAAACACAAACGGTTTTTTGCCCTTAATAAACAAGCTGCTTTTGCCACCTTGCTGCTAGGATTCTTTATCGCTTGACTTTCATCCAAAACCACATAATCTAAATCCAGATCCACAAACTGTTTGATATCACTACGTAGCGTACCATAAGTGGTAATGATGATGTCGATATGATCTTGTTGCAGATTTTCCCTAAGTCTACTGCCTCCATGATGAATATAAAAAGTAAGTCCAGGAGTGAACTTAGTAATTTCATTCTGCCAGTTATACATCAAAGTAGTAGGACAAACAACCAATGCTTTTAATGTACCAACCTCATGTTTCAGATAATACATGAAACTTAAGGCCTGTATAGTCTTACCAAGACCCATATCATCTGCAAGGATACCTCCCCACTGAACCTCTCTTAAATAATTTAACCAACGGAATCCACTTTCTTGATAAGGACGTAGTATCGACTTTAAATGTTCGGGTGCTTCAATATCTTTTATAGCAAAATTTTCCTTCAGCTTGTCATATTTCTCCTCTAGTTGAAAAAATAATTCCTCATCATTGCGTTCATTATACAACTCTTCTATTACGCTAAAATGATATTTGCTAAGCTTGATATTTGTCTGTCTGCCCTCCCCTACCCGGAATAATAACGAATAGCGCTTAATCCATTCCTCAGGCAAGATACCTAAAGAACCATCTTGCAATTGAACATATTGTTGTTTGCTAAGGAGTGCCTTCTTTATATCATCAACTGTAACTTGTTGTGTTCCAAAGCTAATTTCAATCTTAGCATCAAACCAATCTGTATTACTACTAATAAATATCTTAGTAGAAGGCTTAGAAGTATTAAAACGGAAATGTTTCAGTGCGTCAAAGCCATAAATTGTAATACTCATGTCCTTAACTGCATCGATAAAGAGGAAAAACCAATTATCTTTCAATACATCCGAGCCTTTTAAAGCAAGTGTATTTGTACCTTCGGGCTTAATAAAGTTGGAATGAAGATTTTCTATTTTTGAAATAAAAGTTCGCTCTGCCTCCAAGTTTCTTTGTATCACCAACAGCTTTTCAGCAACAGGAAGAATCATTTTTTCCTTCTCGGTATAGCCAACCTCATATCCTTTGTAACTAAATATAGGTTCAAGTATTAAGTAATCGCCCTTTTCTTTCAGCAATAGTTTACAATCAGGTGCAACATCCCGGATCTCTTCTTTTTCAAGATTGCCAAAGTTGACGTCGTAATCTTTGCAAAGTGGCAATATGAAATTTTGAAGTTTATCAGACCAATGTGCCTTATCAATAATCATTTCTCCCTTTGGCAAAAACTGATTAACTATTGCTAGTGACTCTTGTTTTTCCCATGTAAAAAACTGATTATGGTATTGAAAAAGCATGGGGCTGATACACTCATTTTCGTTTACATTCAATTCTACCAGCGGAAGCTTTACTAAACATTCTACAGTATAGCTTCCATTTTCGTAATAAATGGCAAAATTTGGTTTAATATGTGTTGCCTCAAACTCCGCTTCTAAAAGATTTTCACTAGTAAATGGTTTTCTATTCGGTAAATAAAACAAGAAATTACTACCCGCAAGATCAGCCAAAAGCTTTTTGTACTTTGGATGCAGGTATTCGTTAATAATGTTTCTTGTTTCTTCAGGAAGCACATCAGGTCGTCCATCAATCGTATCAACTTGAACAATATTGTCCCAAACACCACTAAAAGGAGAGTTGCGGGTTAAGTACTTGGTTACTTCCGAATTCATCAACTTTCTCAACTGTTGAACCGTCATCTTATCATCTTCATTAAATACTTCTGTATTAATGAATTTATTTAAGTCGAGACGTTCTGTTTGACCAGAATATTTAGAGAAGTCATCATCAGTTTCGCCTTGAACGGCTTCAATTGTGATAAATGGATAATCCAATTCATTGGAAGTAATAACTACTCCCAATTTAAAGGCTGCCTTTTTCATTACAGGAACTTCTGTTGTTATAAAGGCTTCTTCATTCGATTTATTAGCGTTGAACGACTTTACTTCAATTTCAGTTTCTTTCGGTTTGATATCATTGAAAGTAACAGGTGCTGCCACTTTTTGTATCGAACTATCCAAAACCCTTAAAAAAGGTTTTCCATCAGTATAAGTAAACTCGAACTTGCCCTTCAAATCATCGGATAATGAGTAGCCGTAAAGGCTTAATAGCTTATTTTTAACCGCATCCCAATTTCTGATACTATCAAAATAATTTGGTCCCTTCGACTTTAATAGCTGAAGGAACACAATTGCCTTATGAATACAGAGAGGGTGTGTAGCATCGGAATTACAGGTACAACTAGTGTCGAAATTGCGCTCGTCGTTCTTTTGAATCACTAATTTATACAGGGTATCATCATAAACAACTTCTGCAACCACACGCTCTTCCTTTGCAGAAATAATTCTTGCCTTATTCCCTCCATTAATAAAGGACTCTGCCATGATGAGCGTTTCGGGAGAAGAAAGCATGCGGATTAGTTTCAAATCCAACAGTTTCATTTTCACCACAGTATGCTTTTGATCATAGATAAGTTCCCTTTCTCCAAGCATATTCCTATCAAGCATGTCTTGAAGCGTGAATAATGCCCCTGCTTTATGGCGGCATATTTCGCTTAAATTATAGGGACAGGTACAACGAAGCTTCAGCGTAGCTGGATCTTTAAAATGGGTTATATAAACTTTATAATAGAGGTGGTAATTGTCGTCTTTTACACGGAAATTTACCGACGACATCAATTCGTCGTACTCCATCAAATCTACCTGACCTGATGAATGAATTTTCTTTCCACGACGAATTACTTCCTCGGAACCATTATTATAAATATGTTTGACGAGATAAGGTAAAGCCATGTTATTACTGCGACACGATTTCCAGAGAGCACAAACGCCAACTGCTATTGCGAAAAATGCAATTTACAAATGTAAAGGAATGATTGGGAGACTAAAAAGTATTTATGAAAGAAAAGTGAAATATTGGCTGACAAATAACAATAATTTCTAAAATAACTAGTCTTTATTTAGTTTCAGCCACTTTGATTTGATAAAAGACGGATTTTTTTGATTATT
Source organism: Chitinophagaceae bacterium (assembly GCA_947379895.1). GTDB lineage: Bacteria > Bacteroidota > Bacteroidia > Chitinophagales > Chitinophagaceae > Parasediminibacterium. Next base: position 14,878 of record CANCPA010000114.1, read on the forward strand.
CTGAACTTTTTATTTTGAATTAAACTAGATCCTAGTTGTTCTCTATTTCAATTAATCAACAATCTTTAAAATCTCCTCTTGTAGTGCAATTTCAATGTCGGAGAATTTAAATTCGAAGCCTGTATTTTTAATTTTATAATTATTCACAGTTGCACTCTTTAGTACCTCAATACTCATTTCTCCTAATATCAATTTGAGCATAAATTCGGGTACATGAATCGGAATAAATGAACTTTTTTTCATGAGTCTTGCAAGGCATAAAGTGAGTACTTTATTTGTGACAGGACAAGAAGATACAGCATTGTAAACACCGTTGAGTCGTTCGTTTTCTACTGCAAAGGCAAACATTCTACATAGGTCTTCCTCATGAATCCAACTGATTACCTGACTTCCTTGTCCTAAAATTGCAGCAATACCCCATTTTAAGGGTTTAATGAATTCGGGCAATGCACCTCCCTCCTTACTCAGTACAATACCAATACGAAGCTTTACTAATCTAATGCCTAAAGAAGTAACAGGTTCGATACTCTCTTCCCACAATCTGCATGTCTCTCCAAGATAGGCATTATCGGCGGGTAATTCTTCGTTGAATCCTTTTTGTAAACTTTCCTTTGTATCAGGACCGTACCAACCAATTGCAGATGCACTAACTACCGCTTTCACTTTATTGGGAATTGTTGATAGGGCAGTAACTAAAAGTTGACTGCTTTGTGTGCGACTATCAACTATTTCTTTTTTTCTAGTCGTCGACCATCTTTTCTCAGTCACATTTGCACCTGCAAGATGAATGATATAATCGGCATTTTCGATAGCACTTTTATCAATCGTTTGTTTGGCTACATCCCATAGTGCATAAGAAATACTTGCATGTCGGCGAGCCATTACTTTTTTTCTACTGACAATGATTATATCAAATCCTTTTAACACCAATAATTCGGTAAGGTGTTTTCCAATCATTCCTGTTCCTCCGGTTATTAATACTGTAGCCATGCCGTAAAAGTAGTCATTGATGAATAATAAAACGCTTAATGACGATTATTGATATTAATTAGAAGG